>CAZUTD010000017.1:931-6529 GCA_964623185.1 uncultured Clostridiaceae bacterium | reverse complement strand
AAAGGATGTTAACAGTAGAGGGGCTACCATTGTGGTGGAGAACTATGGGGATTTCACACCAGAAATGCTAATAAATGCTTTTGAGGCAGTATCCCAAGAGGATGGCTCAAAAATTGCTGGTTTTACCTTCCAAGATGACGGTAGCGGAGGCTTGAGAGCTATTGCCCCCGAAAAATCAGGTACGACTTACAATAAGGAAGTATTTGGAGGCACATTAGAAACAACAAATAAAGACATTACCTCTCAACTGGTAGTTCCTGGAGAAGCAGAAAAAAGAACAGTTGCTAAAGATCAAAAAGCAGGGGTGATCCAGCTGATAGATAATCTGGAAAAACATTTATTAGAAGGAAATACTGACGAAATAGCAAACCAGCTAGATGCAATAGATAGGTTCCACCAAAACTTGTTAAGGGTCCAATCCGAGGTAGGGGCTAAGGTGAACCGGATGGGCCTAGTTAAGGAACGGGCCGCGGACGATATAATTAACTTTAGAAATCTACAATCTCAGTTAGAGGATGCGGATATGGGAGAAGTCCTAATGGAATTAATTAACGAAGAAAATGTATACCGGGCTGCCTTATCTGTTGGTGCCAGGATTATACAACCAACCCTATTAGATTTTCTGAGATAGAGTATTAGCATCTTGCTTATCAAATTATTTAAGAGAGGAATAGTGGAATGAAATTAAATACAAGAAATTTTGGGGAAATTGAAATAGATGATAATAAAATATTGTCTTTTCCTGACGGGATTCCAGGCTTTGAGGATTTAAAAGAATATGCCATAATCCAAAATCCTGAGGAGGATGTGCCTTTTCATTGGCTACAGTCAGTGGAAGATACTGATTTAGCTTTTGTAATTGCTAACCCATTTAATTTTAAAGCTGATTATGATTTTAGGATTCCACCCAGCACCGTGGATAAGCTGAAAATTGAAGGCCCGGAAGATGTTTTAATATTTTCGATTGTACTTATACCAGAAGATGTCAGCAAGATGACAGCTAACTTGCAAGCCCCCCTTATTATAAATACAAAGAATAATAGGGCTAAGCAAATAATTATTGATAATGAAGACTATCCCCGTAAGTTTTATATACTAGAAGAAATGAAGAAAGCCTCCAAAATAGAAAGACAAAAGGGGGCAGAATAATATGTTGGTACTGTCAAGAAAAACAGAAGAGGGTATTATGGTGGGCAAGGACATAGAGATTAAAATCCTTGCCATTGAAGAAGATAGGGTCAAGGTAGGGATTTCTGCTTCAAGGGATGTTGAAATTTTTAGGAAGGAAATATACTTAGAAATTCAAGAGGAAAACAGGGCTGCAAGCCAGCAAAAATTAGGTTTCACAGATTTGAAAGATATTTTTAAGAAAAAAGACGAAAAATAGATTAAATTCTGTTTTAATATTAAAGTCGTACAAAAATAAGCCGATATATACTATAAGACAATAAAAAATCTTACCTATACAATTCTTGGCCAAGAATAAGGAAGATTTCCAAAAAGCTTTAAAAAATAAAAGTTTTATATTTCGCCTAAAAGGCGGGGCAAGGATGCCAAATAAAAAAATTCAAGGAGGAATTAAAAATGAGAATCAACCATAACATAGTGGCTATGAACACTCACAGACAACTAGGCGTTTCTAACAACGCTGGTGCAAAATCAATGGAAAAGTTATCTTCAGGATTTAGGATTAACCGTGCAGCAGATGACGCAGCTGGCCTATCAATTTCTGAGAAGATGAGAGGACAAATCAGGGGACTTACCCAAGCATCAAGAAATGCTCAAGACGGTATTTCAGTAGTACAAACAGCAGAAGGTGCCTTGGACGAAGTTCATGCAATGCTACAAAGAATGAGAGAACTAGCAGTACAATCAGCTAACGATTCCAACACGGCTGATGATAGGGAATATATCCAAGGTGAAGTTAATCAATTAAGGGAAGAAATTGGTGCCATAACCGATAAAACACAATTTAACACCATGACATTACTAGATGGGTCTTTCTCAGGTAAGAAGTTCCATGTTGGCGCTAACGAAGGACAAGTTATAACTGTAACAATAAATGCTATGAGTATAAATGCACTTACTTTACAAGATGTAAGTGTTACAACACAACCCCTTGCAAATGATGCAATTACAACAATAGATGCAGCTATCAAGGCTGTTTCAGAACAAAGATCAGCCTTAGGAGCTATTCAAAACAGGTTAGAGCATACCATTAAGAACCTAGATAACTCCGCAGAAAACTTACAAGCTGCAGAGGCCAGAATTAGAGATGTAGACATGGCACAAGAGATGATGGAGCAGACAAGACAAAACATATTACAACAAGCTTCAACAGCCATGTTAGCACAGGCTAACCAAATGCCACAAACAGTACTTCAGTTATTAAGATAAGTGGAAAGACAATTTTGATGAAATTCTAAAATCAAAATAATGCTTACTCTGATATAAAAAAACAATAATGGCAAGGATGCCAAATAAAAAAATTCAAGGAGGAATTAAAAATGAGAATCAACCATAACATAGTGGCTATGAACACTCACAGACAACTAGGCGTTTCTAACAACGCTGGTGCAAAATCAATGGAAAAGTTATCTTCAGGATTTAGGATTAACCGTGCAGCAGATGACGCAGCTGGCCTATCAATTTCTGAGAAGATGAGAGGACAAATCAGGGGACTTACCCAAGCATCAAGAAATGCTCAAGACGGTATTTCAGTAGTACAAACAGCAGAAGGTGCCTTGGACGAAGTTCATGCAATGCTACAAAGAATGAGAGAACTAGCAGTACAGTCAGCTAACGATTCTAACACAGGTGATGATAGGGAATATATACAAGGTGAAGTTGATCAATTAGTAGAGGAAATTGAAGCAATTTCTGAAAAAACACAATTTAACACCATGACCTTATTGGATGGAACCTTCACAGGCAAGTTATTCCATGTTGGAGCTAATGAGGGGCAGGTTATAACTGTTAGTATAAGTAGTATGAGTGCAACGAGTTTAGCTGTATCTACAGGGGAAGGAGCACTAAAGGTAAATACCCAAACACTTGCGAATACTGCGATTAGCACAATAGATACTGCTATTAAAACTGTTTCTAAACAAAGATCAGCATTGGGAGCTATTCAAAACAGGTTAGAGCATACCATTAAAAACTTAGACAATTCAGCAGAAAACTTACAAGCTGCCGAGGCCAGAATTAGAGATGTAGATATGGCACAAGAGATGATGGAGCAAACAAGACAGACTATATTACAACAAGCTTCAACAGCCATGTTAGCACAAGCTAATCAAATGCCACAAACAGTACTTCAATTATTAAGATAGGCAAGGGATTGGTTTCAGGGAAATTTTTAAATGGACAGGTCGTTTATCCGATGATTTGAAGTAAGTATAAGAGTTCAATGACTGTAATAATAGAGGGTCAGAGGAGTAGTCCTCTGGCCCCTTTTATTATGGGGGCAATATTTTTCCTGCCCCCATAATAAAAGGCAATATATTAAACTATGGAGAATAAGGAGAATGTAAGATGGAATATAAAAACAAACTGAGTATTTGTATGATGGTAAAGAACGAAGAAAAATACCTAGATAAATCCCTAAAAAGTTTAAAACCATTTTCTGATAGTTTTCCTACAGAAATAATTGTTGTAGATACGGGTTCTGAGGACAGAACTGTTGAAATTGCTAAAAAACATACGGATAAAGTTTACTTTCGTAAATGGAATAATGATTTTGGGGCGATGCGGAATAAGACTATTGAATATGCAAGTGGCGAATGGTTGCTTATACTGGATGGGGATGAAGTTTTTGAAACACCCCAACCCCTAATAGACTTTTTGAATTCTCCTATTAGCAATAAGTATAATACAGGAAGTATAAGCATTAGGAATATAACAACCACAAAAAAAGAAGAGCTATACCAACAAAAAGGTGATATATTAAGACTTTTTAGAAATACCCAAAGCTTTAAATATAGTGGGGCTATCCATGAACAACCTATTTTTGAAGACCCTATCTTTTTTAGTCTTGCGGAGGTGGCACATTATGGATATGATTCTACAGATCCTGAACTTATGGAATATAAATTCAAAAGAAATGTAGACTTGCTAGAAAAGGAGCTGGAGAATGAGCCAGATAATATATATACATTATTTCAATTATCGCAATCCTACGGGATGTATGGCAAGTATAAAAAATCCCTTGAATTTATATTCAAGGCCTATCAATTGCTTCAGAAAGATAGAAATGTTGCAAAACATTATTTGCACATATACAACCAATTGGCCAGGGCCTACTACCAAAACAATAAATACAAAGAATTGGAAAAGATATGTCTTGAGGCACTGAAGATAGAAGATAGTTTTATAGACTTTTATTATTATATAGGCATAGCCCAAACCGTACTGGAAAAAAATAGAAATGCGGTAAAAAATTTTGAAAAATACCTAAGACTTTTAAAACAAGCCGGTGTAAAAAAAGATGCTAGGGACTTGGTCCTAGTTAGGGGAACATTAGGGTTTTCCGAAAATGTTTATTTGAATTTAGCATCACTCCACAATAAATTGAAGGAAAGTACAAGGGCTTTAAAATATTTAAATAAGATACCATTGGATAATTTGGGTGAAATGGGCATTGATCTTTTGGTTAGAATTTATCTTGACATGGAAAAATATGATGACTTGCTTTTGGAATATGAAAAAATAATTAAACTTGCAGCTAAGGATAAAAAACTATTACATGTTTTTTGGAACTCACTAGAAAACAATGGGGAAGAAGCCAGAAAAGAAATAGTCAAATTGTTTAGCAAGGGTAACTGTGACTATTGCCTATTGAATAGAGTCAGGTTGAAACTGGACGAAGATAAAGATTCCATTGGGAAAGATTTGCTTGATGAAATAAAGGGCTTAAATTTTGGAAATTTACCTGTATTTTTTGGTGACTTGCTTTATATTCTATTATTTATGCAAGATGAAAGTATTGGTGAAATTTTGTCCAATGTTAAATATAGCCTGCTTCAAGCCTATATCCAATATATTATAAACAAATATGATGAGGGAATAAAAGATATAGCCCTGGTCTATCTGAATACTATGGCTAGAAAAACTAATTTTGAGGAAATTAGGCTACAAAAAGAACTTAGGAAGGCTTTGTTGCTTAACAAACTTGTCATGCATAATGAATATAAGGATGTGTTTAATGATTATCTAACTGACGGAATCTACTATATTAAGCAAATATATAATAAGGAAGTGATTAATAAGGTCAATATCTATGATGTAAAAAGTGATGAAGATATTTTCCTAATATATATATATTTAGCAAATGAAGCGAAGAAAGCGGACAGGCTGGCTTATATAAGATACCTGCGAAAGGGATTAAAAGTTTATCCTGCAATGAAAAAGGGGATAGAACTATTACTTGAAGATTTTGTGGAAGTTAGGGAAGAAAAGCCAATGGACAATAAGGAAAGGGAGTTTGATGCCCTAAAAAATAAGGTGAAAGAAAGTCTTGATGGCCTTATAAAAAGTAATAGGATAAATGATGCAAAACTGGTAATAGATGAATATTTAAAAATAGTGCCAGATGATATG
>CAZUTD010000017.1:0-900 GCA_964623185.1 uncultured Clostridiaceae bacterium | reverse complement strand
TTAAAGTAGGGGGTGATTTTCTAGTGGATAAGCAAATGGCCACATATCAAAAAAAATTAAAGGATAATATAAAACAGCTTGTAAATGAAAATAAGCTGGAGGATGCAAAAGATTTATTAGACCAATATGAAGAAATAGTGGAAGATGATATTGATATATACTCTATTAAAGGTGTTATTGCTATAATGGAAGGGGATATGGTTGAGGCGGAAAGGATATTAAGGGAAGGTTTGAAGATAGAAGCTTTTAATACTGATATTCTTTATAATTTAGGTTATGTGAGTGAAACGACTAATAAAAAGGAACAAGCCATAGGATTTTACAAGCAAATATTTCAAAATACAGATAATGAGGAAGTTAGAAATGAGGTATATGAAGTATTACAAAAGTTAGGGGTTAGGGAGAGTAGGGAAGAGATAATACAAGACTCAATGGTCAATAAAGAGAAAATAAATATTTTAGGAAAAAATATTTTGGAAAATAAAAAAGTAGTACCTATAACTATAATGACAAAGGTATATAATTCCAAAGATTACATTCACCAATGTGTTAAAAGTGTATTAAATCAAACTTTTAAGGATTTTAAATGGGTGGTTTTAGATAATGGATGTACGGACGGAACTAGTGAGATTTTAGCAAACTATGCGAAAAAGGATAAAAGAATTAAACTTTTCAAAAGTAAATTAAATAATATAATATATAAGCTACCGGATGATCCTGCTTTTAGTGAATATCTTTATAATGTAGAATCTGACTATATGTGTAGTCTTGATAGTGATGATTTTTTGCATAGGGATTTCCTTGAAATTTTATATAAAAAGGCTAGAAAATATGATGCAGATGTTGTTGTGGCTGGCACTGAAATGTTTTTAGACGAAGATCCTAAAATCCGTGAAAATC
>CAZUTD010000016.1:7012-13915 GCA_964623185.1 uncultured Clostridiaceae bacterium | reverse complement strand
CTATTGTTACATTCTGACAAGCCCCCACTTCCACATTAACCATTTTATCTATTCCTTCTTCAACAAAATTGATTGCCTTAACTATAAATTCCTCATATTTATGCAATTCTTCTAGACTAGCTATTTCCAAAGGCCCTAACCCAACCAGTTTTTTGCCTATCATATGAAGAGCATCCCAAATTGTCGACGATTGCTTTCCTTGTTCTTCAATCCGCATATCTTGAATCGCCCTAAAAAGTTTTGTTATCTCAGAAAAACGCATTTCTAATATAATTTTAATAAAATACCCAATACCTCTAACCTCTAAGTCCTTAGTAGAAAATTTAGGATTATCTATAAGTTGAACATAACTATTAGCAATTCCATTTAAAATAAATTTCAGCCGTTCCAAAAATGGAAGTAATCTTCTATATCTTGCTGTCTCGCCTCCACCACTAATAAATCCCCCAATTGAATTTTTCCTAATTTTTATCCCAGTTTCACTGTACACCCTACCGTGGTATACCCCTCCCTGAACATAAACATGTCCCAAAGCATTAACTTCAAATCCCTCTGTTACATTACCCTGAATAATAAGGTCTCCTTTAAAATTAATATGGCCAGTGTTTATATCTACATCACCCCTAATAACCATTTGTGGTAGTACAGATATTTTTCCGGATTTACCCGTAAATTTTGGCCTTCCATTAATTGTAGCAAGGACTTTTTTCCCATTATCAGATATTTTTGCGCCCTCCCCTGCTAACAATTTAGGAGTCTTAGGCTCTGGCGGTTGTATTATTTCTCCCCTAACATTCATACCCTCTTTCCCCAATACTGGAGGTATAAGCACTGCTAAAACTTCCCCCTCCTCAACGGAATTGATATCCCCTTTATCATAAAAGTCTATATTATCTTCTGTTTCCTCCCTTGGTTTTAAAATACGTTCCGCGGTTTCAAACATGTATTTTATTTGTCCATCTGTTGGAGGTATAGCTGGTCTACCCTTAACAATTAGAACCTTAGTATCCTTCTTGGAATTACACGCCCTTGAGATAGCATTTCCATCTGCTTCCAGAATCACCCCCATTTTTTTTAATTCATCATATATCAATTCTTCTCTTATAGCTGGTGGTGGAATTGTGTCATAATTTTTAGTATTAACTGTAAGTATAAACTCTTCTTGCATATCCTCAATATGGTACCTTCTGCCATGTTGGAATTGGGTTTCTAACACCACTTCCGTTCCATCTTCAGATAAATGCAAGTAAAACTTACTAGTGGCTGGTTCCTGTTTAGCCTGAATAAGGATTTTATTTTCTTCAGTAACTATAATAGTTTTATCAATTGTTTTTCCATCTTTTAAAAGAATGATATTGTCGCCAGGCCGAACAAATGGCCATTTGCCATTATTTTTTGGCGGCCAAAGTTTCAATTCACCATTTTCCACAGACAATCTACCATTACAATTATTCCCTTCATCATCATACAATAAAGGGATATCTTCAAGTTTTTCTTCTTTTATCTCCACATTGTGGTCTATACCCAAATCGTCAAAAAATTCCTTTACCAAGTTCTCAATTTTCAGTCGGTTAGAAAAGTTTTTCATTTTATATCACCCCAATAAAAAAATTCCCAACGCCACTAACCAATCGTTGGGAATTCATTATTTTATACTGTTAAAAACAATATAAATAGCAAATTAGCAACTGGCTGGCATAATTTTAAAATCTTAGCCCCTATAGTTTTGCGTCATTGAATTTCTTCAATTTTGCCCCTTGCACATATATATAATAATACCTCTAATTTATTGTTTCGACAAATTTATTTCTTTTCCTCCTTATATGCCAAATTTATTACATATGTGATACAATTTGATATTACCTAGTTTGTTTACAATTATGTGCATAATCCATAAAGAACAACTATTATTTACCTTATACATAATTATAAGTCTTGTAACTTCTTCTATTTTATTTCCTTGTTTTTATTCCTAGGTGTCGAGACATTTAAAAATCTTTGTTTCATGACCTCTACTATGTACTTATCTAATTCTTGACTTTTCCTTATCAATTCATCCTTATCATAGTTATCTGATTCCAACATCCTATTAATTCCCTGTCCCAGGGACTCTAGTTTATGCAATATTTGCCCCCCTTTATTAACGACCTATTTGCCAAACAATACTTTCTTGGGATTGCAATATTTTGAAATTATAAGCCTGTGAATATTATATAATAAGAAACATTTTGATAGTCGTTATTGCTCACATTATAATGATACTAAATACCTAGGCCCTCACTGTAAATTATATGTCCCATGGTCATATATGTCAATAATCATTTTTATAAGTCATATATGCCAAGCAATTGCAAAAATCATATTATAATAAGCCTGAGGTGATTTTAATGTTTTCTTATCGATTAAAACAACTACGCGAAAACACAGGTATAACCCAAGATGATTTGGCAAAACTGCTCAACCTAACGCAAAGCACTATAGCATATTATGAGAGCGGTAGAAAAATGCCCACATTAGAAAACACAATACTTATAGCAAAAATATTTAATACAAGTTTAGATTATTTGGTCGGTATATCTAATTATAGGGAGACTGAATATTTAAAAGAAGATATGGAAACTTATTGCCCCACCTTATTGTTAAATGATATTAATACACTCTCAGCAGATAGCTTAAGAGATTTAAAATATTTTATAGCATTTTTAAAATTTAGGGACCTGCAGACAAATAATATTAAATGGAATAATAAGAAGAATTTCGAGTAATTTGTTCCCAGTCACACTTTCAGCATATAGCCATGTCCGCAATTTGATAAGGCCCTTGCTTGTTTTATGGTTTATCATATTAGATATTTTCTTAATGCTCAAGATTAAGATTAAGTATAAAGTCTTGAAATTTCAATCTTTATATATTAAAGTTAAGGGTAATCTTTAATACAAATTAAAGATTACCCGCATTTATTTGGAACGAAAAATTTAAATTCTAAAATTTTTAAGAATTCATTACATTTTGAACTCTAAATAGATATGGTCATACTCCTCTAATACATCTTCAACATTAATATAGAAGCTTGTATTTTCAATTACTTCATCTGGTAAGTTTAACATTATATTATTTTTAAATTCCTCGCTTAAATAGTCTTCGGCTCCCTTATTTGGGCTTGTAAATTTAGTTATTTCCGCAATTCTTGCACTTATTTCTGGGTCCATAATAAAGTTTAAAAACTTATAGGTTTCTTCTTTATTAGGTGCATCTTTAGACATTACAAAACAGTCTATATAGATAGGCATTCCCTCGGTTGGGAAAACAGGTTTTAAGCTTTCATCTGCTGCCTGGCCCTTAGCTGCCTGATTTGAGTACATAAAACCAGCTACTGCCTCCCCACTTACCAAGGAATCTTCCGGGGTATTGGTTTCAAACCTCATTATATTATCCCTTAACTCGAATAATTTTTCCCTAGCCTCTGCAACCTTGACCGGGTCTGTTTCATTGTATTCATAACCCAGTGATTTCAAAACAAGGCCTATGACTTCCACACCCCAATCGATAATAACTATATTTTCTTTTAATTCTTCTTGCCATAAATCCTCATAACTTGTTATAGGCTTTGCCCCTAGTGCCTCAACTTTTTCGGGATTAACTAGTAAAAATGAAGTTGAAATGGCATAGGGGATTGAAAATTCGTCTTTTTCATCGTAATAATTACCATGGTAAACAGGATTTATGTTTGAATAATTCGGTAATTTTTCCTTATCAAGTTTTCCTAAGTATTCATTTTGCCTTAAAATGTCTACCATATAGTCTGTTACTACTGCCAAGTCGTATTGACCCGGGTTAGTCTCTAGTAAGGATTGCATATCCTCATTTGATGTAACTTCCTTGTAGTTAACTTTAATTCCTGTCTCTTTTTCAAACTCCTCAATTATTTCCCGCGGAATAAAATCCCCTCCCCAAGTCATAAGATTTACCTGGGCGGATTTCTCCTTCTGACCACAGCCCATTAAAGTAAATATCAAAACACTGCATAGAAAAATTGCTACAATTCTTTTCCCTCTAAAATATGACATTTGTACTTCCTCCCTTTTTCTAAACATTTTAAATTTCTCGCTTTTTATTTAAAGATAGGCCTATCTTTAAACTTTTTTGTATTTATAAATTGACCTAAAGCAATTATTAAAAAAGTCCCGACCAAAATCAAAGTACATAAGGCATTGATTTTTGGTGTGACACCCACCCTCATCATAGAAAAGATGTGTACTGGTAAGGTTGTTGAGGTGGGTCCAGACATATATGTTGATATAATTACATCATCCAAAGACATGGCTATGGCCAGTAAGGATGCTGTTATTATTGAGGGCGTTACCAGGGGAATTATTATAGTTTTAATTATCTGCCCCCTTGTTGCTCCCAAATCTTTAGCGGCCTCAATAATAGACTTATCAATCTCCCCAAGCCTTAGTTGAACCATTATATAGACATAGGGAACACAAAATAGTGAATGGGAGAGGACCAAGGTTAACAGTCCAAATGGTAGCCTTAGGGCACTGAAAAAAATAAGTAGTGATATGCCTAATGCTACTTCAGGTACCAAGAGGGGCAAGACCATTACCCCCCTTATAATTTTGCCCATTCCTTTTGTTACAGATAGGGAAATAATTGCTGTGGCTGTACCAAGTATAGCCGATAAGGCAGATGTTAGTAAAGCCGCCTGGATACTTGTTTTAAAGGCCTCGACTATGACCCTATCCCTAATTAGGTCCCTGTACCAATCCAGGGTAAACCCCGTCCATTGGGCGGTTGAGGAACTCTTGTTAAATGAATACAGGACAACCCCCAAAATAGGTAAATATAATAATATGAAAAAAAGCGATAGGTAGATCTCTCCAATTTTTCTTGATTTGTATTGCACTAGAATAAACCCTCCTTACTGTCCTTGGTTATAAAATTATATAGGGACAGGACTAGTAAAACCAGGATAATCATTCCTATGGAAAAGGCGGCCGCCAGGGGTTTGTTCCTGCTTTTAGTTATTTGAGTATTAATTAAATTCCCTAGAAAAATGGTTTTACCTCCGCCCAATAAATCCGAAATAAAAAACAAGCCCAAAGCCGGAATAAAAACCAATGTAAATCCCCCGGCAATCCCTGGTATTGTTAAAGGAATTGTTATATTTAAAAAAGTTTTTAGTTTACCAGCACCCAAATCATAAGAAGCCTCCAGTAAATTTCTGTCGAGCTTATCAACTGAGTTGTAAAGGGTTATAATCATAAAGGGTATTAACATATAGGCAGTTCCAATTAAAGAAGTGTTAAATTTATACATCATATTAATAGGTTTGTTAATAATATTCAAGGCCCTTAAAAAATTGTTTATAATACCCGTATTACCTAAAAGTATAATCCAACCATAAGTTCTAAGCAGGCTGGATAACCAGAATGGGAGCATGATAAGTCCAATTGCTAATGCTCTTTTCCTAGGATTTAAGCCAACAGTAAAATATGCTACCGGGTAGCCGATTAATAAAGTTACAAGGCCGGTTAAACTAGCCAGCAATAACGAATTTAAAAATACCTTTAAATAAATGGGGTCTAAGAATTTTCTGTAATTATCCATGGTAAATTGAAAAACTACATTGCCTAGGTTGTCTCTGGATAAAAAGCTCAATACCAAAACAAAGACTAGGGGTATACCTACTAGAAGCCCTATCCAGATTAAAATCGGTACGGCTGCTGCATTTTGTTTAATCTTTTCCATATATAAGTACACTCCTCTATTCTATCGGAAGTAATATTGCCCCAGTATCTTCCCATGATACATAAACCTCATCCTTTATTTTAAAATTACAGAAATCCCCCTGGTAGGCAATAACTATAATGCTTTCACCCCTGATATCTATTTCTATCCTTATTTGGGAACCCCCGTAATGGATTGATGAAATCACACCCATAATGGAGTTAGGAAGATATTCATTAAAAATTTTCATCTTATCCCTATGGATAGCTAGTATAGCTAAATCCCCTGGTTTACTGTTACATTCAGCGTTATTGGAACATCTTATATCTATAATATTCTCACCAAACCTAATTTTAGAATAGTCGTGGTGTTTTTCTATAATTTCCACCTTTTTTATATTTCTATCCCCAATAAAATCTGCAACAAAAATGTTTCTAGGATTATTATATACCTCTCTTGGGCTACCTATTTGCTGGATTCTTCCCTTTTCCATAACGGCAATCCTATCAGACATATTTAAGGCCTCTTCCTGGTCATGGGTTACATAAACAAAGGTAGTTTTTGTTTGTTTTTGTAGTTGTGTCAATTCTCTTTGCATATGTTTTCTTAATTTTAAATCCAAAGCGCCCAAGGGTTCATCTAAAAGTAAAATAGCAGGTTTGTTAATTAGTGCCCTGGCTATAGCAATCCTTTGTTTTTCCCCCCCTGATAATTGGTTGGTCATCCTGTCCTCATAACCTACCATCCGAACCAAGTTTAATACTTCCTTGACCCTTTCCCGTAAATCTCCCTCACTCATAGATTTCCTCACCCTGGGTCCATAAGCAATATTATCATATACATTTAAATGAGGGAATAATGCATAATTTTGAAAAACGGTGTTTACATTTCTTTTATTCGCTGGCAAGTCTTTTATAGACCCTCCATTTAATAGTATATCCCCCGAATCTACATGTTCCAGCCCTGCAATACACCGCAACAGGGTGGTTTTGCCGCAACCTGAGGGGCCCAACAAGGTAAGGAACTCCCCATCTGCTATATCCAATGATATGTCCTTTAAAATATGCTTTTCATCATAGTATTTATTTATATTTGTCAAATTAAGCAGAGTTTTCTCCATTTATGTTTTCCTTTCCTCGAGTTTCAAGCCATAAATATTGGTTTTTTAAA
>CAZUTD010000016.1:0-6967 GCA_964623185.1 uncultured Clostridiaceae bacterium | reverse complement strand
TTTATTTTATTACTTCTACACCAATCAATTTTTAGGTATATGGTATGTTGGCCCGGGGAAACATCAAATTCCTTTGTCTCTCCATCCCTTATATCCCCCAAGTATATATCATCCACAAAAACTTTATACTTTCTTAGCCTGTCATCATATCCTGACACCCTATTAATTTTTATCATTTTAATATTCCCTTTTTCTCCTATTACTATTATAAGCATCCTTTTTTATATTACCATACCTTATTAAACATTTTCTGCTGTAGCCTGCAATATTTCCTCTATTTCATTGACCGGCATGGGTCTATAGTAATAATAACCCTGGACATCATCGCAGTTTTTCTGATTTAGGAATTCTAACTGGGATTTTGTTTCTACTCCCTCAGCTAGAACCCCCAGACCCAAACTCCTAGCCAAATTAATTATGACTTGAACAATAGCCTGGTCTTTTTCGCTGTTTTCTATTGCCTGGACAAACTGCATATCTATTTTAATCCTATCAATGGGTAAGGACTTTAACCTACTTAAGGACGAGTATGCGGTGCCAAAATCATCAATAGATATAGATACTCCCAATTTTTTTAACCTATTTAATATATCCAGGGTATATCTTTCCTCCTCAATTGCTATATTCTCGGTAATCTCCAATTCCAGATACTCTGGATTTAAACCTGTCTCATTAAGAATATCTCCAACATTCCTAACAATATTTGGATTGTTAAATTGTAATACTGA
Organism: uncultured Clostridiaceae bacterium; assembly: GCA_964623185.1. Lineage (GTDB taxonomy): Bacteria > Bacillota > Clostridia > Peptostreptococcales > Natronincolaceae > CAYMGQ01. The sequence continues at coordinate 6,239 of CAZUTD010000016.1, read as the reverse complement.
TAGATTAACAGCTATTCGGATAGGTCCCAATCCCATGTCCTGCCATATCTTTGCCTGCTTGCTTGCCTCCCTAAGCACCCAGTCTCCCATATTATTTATCAGGCCGGTTTGTTCGGCCAGGGGTATAAAAATCCCCGGAGATATCATGCCAAGTTCCGGATGTTTCCACCGTAGTAATGCCTCTAGCCCTATAATCTCACCCGTACTAAGTTTTATTTGTGGTTGATAATAAATATCCAATTCATTGCGCTCCAGAGCCCAATATAGGTTCTTTGATAATATTGACTTTTTTTCGACCTCCACTTTCATATCTTCCGTATAAAATGAATACTGGCTTTTACCCCTGGACTTAGCCTTTTCCAATGCTATTTGGGCATTCTTTACCAGTGTTTCCCCATCCAGACCATCATCTGGATAGATGACAATACCTGCACTACTACTAACATAAAAGTCCCGATCCAAGATAGAGGTTGGTTTTTTAAATACCCCCATTAATTCCCTAACCACGGTTTTTATCTCATTGATATCATTTACATCCGTAATTAGGGCTAGAAATTCATCCCCATCAAAACGGGCGACCAGATTGTTTTCCCTTGAACTTGCTTCTAAGTTGCTTGCAACCTTTTCCAAAATTAAGTCGCCAGTAGCATGGCCGGCTATATCATTAATTGTTTTAAAGCTATCTAAATCCATATACATAAGAGCAAAGATTCGATTTTTTATCCTGGATTCATGAATCAATTCATCTAATTGTTTCATAAAGAAGGGTCGTTTTGCTAGGCCGGTCAAATAATCATAGTAGGCCATATGCTCAATTTCTTTTTCCCTTTCAATCCTTATTAGGCCATCAGCCAAGATATTTGATAAGATTCTTAATAGGCCTACATGGTAACCTGTCCATTCCTTAAAAGTCCTAACAGAATCCAAACCAATAAAGCCTAGGAAGTTTTCCTTTTCACCAATGGGGACTACTAAAACTGATTTATTGCCCTGCCTAATCAAGGCCTTTTTCTCTGTATCGGCCTCATCAGGTAAATCATTTATACTTCTAATATTGATAAGTTTCTTTGTCTTTACCTCTTTTATCCACCAACGATATGTATCAAGCGATATAGTTTCCCCCTTATTCATTTTAGATTCTATTCCTTGGTTCTTCCATTCATGAACATAGGTCATGCTGTTCATTTTATGGTCAAACAAAAAAATATAAGACCTGTCCACATCAAAAAATTCCCCTGTTTTAGTTAATATGTTCCCAATTTTCTCATCAAGGGTATTTTGACAAACAGTTAAAAAGTCAAATGAAATTTCCGAAATATTTTTTTGAAAGTTCTTTTGGTATATATTTTCCTTAAGTCTTTTTATATAGATATCATTCACAATTAAACCTATCCAAAAAGCAATTAAAAACATGCCCATCCTGATAATGTAATCAAACCTGTCCATTGGCAGGGGTTCTTGGGGTGCATAAATCCAGACTATTATTTGCGTAAGTATGCTTACAAGTGTTACTAGTATTAAGGGGATCCGTTCATTTAAGACAAGGGCTACAATTATTAAAATCATTGGAAAAGCCCATACTGTTACAGAAGCGAACTGTATAAACCTTAGGGTAATAACCGGTATGCTTAATAATGACACTGTTATAACTATATAGCTTCTTAGCTTTCTTCCCTTAATTAATTGGAGCATCAAAATAATGCAGCCGAATCCAAATAAAATGCCCCCAGATAACAAGGTATACTGTAAATTAGCCTCTCCTTCAATCAGATGGGAAAAGAAATATGATAAAAAACTTAATAATCCTCCACTTAGAAAGGCAAGTGCAAGATAATAATAAATTTTTCCCACTGCTAAATGGGTCAAAATTAGTTCATCATTATCTTCGATATCTTCACTCATTAAATTAGAATCTTTCATCGAGTAATAAATCCCGCCAATTGGAATCAAGGTAAGGATAGGTCCTATTTGGGGGATTGGTTTTCCCAACATAGCGCCTAAAATAACATCTGTAAAAGTTCCCAATATTAATGTTGCTAAAATGGCATTAAATATAATTGCAGCCTGTCTATAACTTTCTTTATCAGAGGTTGTTTTTTTCCACTTGGATAGCAAGCCCAAAACAATCAAGCTATAGGAAATATAATAAATATAAAAGAATATATCCCAACTATTGTTTACAGACAGATTTATATTGCCATGTACTGTCATAACAAGATTGTGCTGATAAGCTGCCATTTTCCCGGATATGGAGAACACATACATATTTATTAAACCAGGTATATGCAATAAATAATAAAATTTCGAATTAAATTGAGCATTTTCCTTTGACAAGACTAATATGAAATGCAATAAGAGTCCATATACCGAAGTCCATCCTAGGGCAGAAAATCTTCGCCATAATAGGGCCGTTTCAAGATTTGAAATAGAATTTCCTGAGGCAAATCCAAAAGACCATATGGCCAATGAAATATTTATGGTGAAAAACAAGCGATTTAAAATTTGTCCCGGATTCTTGAAAAGGGTATGGATACCAAAATACAAGTATATAGCAAAAGCCACAAAAAATAAAAGCGAAAAAAACAAATGTTCATATCCCATAAAATTGTCCCCCTGTATTATTACATAGGCTAATAGAAAATTAGTGTCAAATGTAAAATACTGTTAGATATCTTAATACCCAATTTCCTTGACTTTAAAATTATATTAATAAAAGTTAATTATCTATTTTGAAAATTCTAATATCCTTTAGTGCTTTTCAAAGTATGGTGAAAAATGCATTAGGTTAAGTTTTGTTCAAAGGGCCGAATCTGTTTTTGCCTCCCCAGCCAAGAAAAGCTAATAAGGTGATAGCAATAATATAATTTGTGGCAATTTTCACCGCCGTATTATAAAAAAAATCCTGTGGCAGCATTTGTATCATGATATCTGTATTTGGGTCTAATAACCATAAATCATTATCAAAAAAAATATAATGGAAGTAATCAAAATACTTGCGAAAATCAAGATGCATCATCAAAAATAAAGTAACTATTAACCCTAAATTTACAAAGCTCATATTTAAAAAAGTTGTGGATATTCTTCCTTTCCACCTTTTATCTTTCCTTATAAAAAATACTATCATAGATATTATTGCAAATAATCCTATATTTCTTATCCATCTTCCAATAATGAAGAGTTCTTTAACATCTACCATATGCAATTTTTCTCTTTCCCCGAACACTTCCCTTTTCTCCCCATTGATTATGGCTTTTATACTTAAATCGTCCCTATTATCCTTTAGATAAGATAATAACTCGCCTGTGACCAGCTTCAAATTTTCCATATCCATCCCGGTGCTAGTTATAACATCATGTTTTTTATATTCCTTCAAGTAGTGGTTAGGATTAAAAGTTACTATGTCCACTGCAGTCAATAGGATAACAAGCGATAAAGTAATCCCAAATAAAATATAAGCAATTTTTCTAAAAATCCCCATATATGATATCCTCCACACCTTTAATTTGGGCGACTCTTCCATGGATCTAGTTTAAATTTTATCACCCTATTGTTAATAATAACATATTATAAAGCAAAAGATAGTTTACAATACCTATTAGTTCCTTCTATATATGAAGAGTTTTAACATTATATCTTAAAATAAACGAATTTTATTTTGAGGAGGTGAGTAATTATGAGTTGCACAGGTGGTGTATGGAATAACGAAAGTTCCTTATTATTTTTCTTCTTGCTTCTAGTAATTATATTTAGCAATTGCTCAAGAACGCTAGGGGTAAGTGGTGATAGTCTACTATTTTTCTTATTATTACTAGTTGTACTATTTGGTGGTAAATATTTCTGGTGCTAAAAGTTAATAGTGCGTAAAAACACAAACCCTTTAGCCTAGTTTCGGCCAAAGGGTTTGTAAATTTGCTTTATTCTGCTTTTACCTTTTAAATTTAATCTTCAAATGCTTCTTCTACTTTCCATGCCTTCCAGACCTTACCTACCAAATCTGGGCTAGGATTTAATGTTCTCTTGCCTGGTTTCCAGCCAGCGGGTGTAACCTCAGCTCCCTTTGTTTTTCTAACCAATTGGTAAGCTTTAACCTGTCTTATACTTTCGGCTACATTTCTGCCTACCGGTGGTGTCAGAACTTCATAACCTTGCACTACCCCATCAGGATCTATGATAAATCTTCCCCTAGTTTCAACTCCACTATCCTCATCATAAATACCATACATTTTTCCTATACTACCATCCTGGTCGGATAACATTGGAAATGGAATATCCTTCCCTGTCATTTTAGATAATTCGTTGTCATTCCAAATTTTATGTACAAAGACTGAATCAACACTTACGGATAACACTTGAACATCTAAGTCTTTTAATTCGTCATATTTTGCAGCAACTGCTGACACTTCGGTGGCTCAGACGAATGTAAAGTCTCCTGGATAGAAGCACAACAATACCCATTTGCCCTTATAATCCTCCAGGCTCACATTGGTAAAGTTGCCCTCAAAAAACGCTGGTGCTGTAAATAACGGTGCTGGTTTTCCTACCTTGATCATTTTTTGCTCCTCCTTTTTCAATACGGTTTCTACCACATTATCAATTTTCTCTTCCTCAGGTTTAATTAATTCTGGTCTTGAGCATCCTGCTTTAATTTCCTTGCCCATAGGGTACCCTCCTTAAATATAAATTGTATTAATTATTATGTTAATCCATAAGAAATATAAATATTAAATGTTAATATTTAACATCCCTATTGTTTACAATTTAGTATATACCCATGAAATTTAATTTATAAGCATTTATTAATTAAAACTAGAAAATTATAATGTTTGCTGGAGACCTGCTTGTCACCATGCCTAGCTAAACCATATCCTTAAATTCATCCTCTGTCAGGATTTTCAAAGGAGTATCCACATCTGATTCTAATATTTCCCGGGCCCTGTTCAATTTGGAACCCGCCGCTTCACCCGCAAGTAAGTAATCAGTTTTTTTGCTAACACTATTACTTACCCTAGCACCTAGATTTTCTAAAATATCTTTTGCTTCCTTTCTTGTAAAATCCTTAAGCGTACCCGTAATTACAACTGTTTTATCAGTAAAAGGATTTTCATCAACCTCATTCCTTATATACTGGGGATTTACACCTTCAGATAATAACCTTTCTATGCTGTGTAGGATAGTTTCATCATTAAAGAAGCTAATAATACTATTTGCTATTATTTCACCTACATCAGGCAGAAGGACTAATTCTTCATACCCTGCTTTCATTATTGCTTCCAATGTTGTAAAATGCCGCCCCAAATCCATGGCAGTTTTTCTTCCCACATTTGGAATTCCTAAAGCATAAATAAAGGCTTCCAACTCGCAATTTTTACTTCCCTCTATAGCATTTAATAAATTTCTGGTTTTTTTATCTCCAAATCTCTCCAAGGAAATTAAATCTTCATATTTTAATTCATATATATCTGCAATATCTCTAATCTCTAAAGCCTCATAAAGCTGCTCCGCGGTCTTACCACTGAATCCCTCTATATCCATAGCATCCCTGCTAGCATAGTGGACCATATGGGCTACTAGCTGGGGTTTGCAGGATAAAGAATTAGGACAGAAGATATGGGCACCTGTCTCCACCAATTCACTGCCGCAAGCTGGGCAATGTTTCGGTTTCTTTAGTTCCTCGACATGGTCACAGGTCTCATCAACTGCACCCATAATCTCGGGAATCACATCGTTAGAACGACGCAACCAAACCCGACACCCTTTTTTTACTTTCTTTCGTTGAATATCATCCCAGTTATTTAAAGTTGCTCTCCTAACTGTTACTCCGCCTATATCTACCGCTTCTAATACTGCAGAGGGGGTTAACTTTCCCGTTCTTCCAACTTGCCAAATAACATCTTCCAATCTGGTTGTTACCTCTTCAGCCTCAAATTTAAAAGCAATTGCCCACCTGGGAAATCTTTGAGTATAGCCAAGTTTCTCCCTTAGATTCAAATCATTTATTTTAATTACCAGACCATCAATTAAAAAATCCAGGTCTTTTATATTTTCCTCTAAATAATTCACCCTATCAATTACTTCCTCTATAGAGTTACATATTTGCATATAATCACTTACTGGGAATCTTTGCTGCCTAAGAAAATCCATAATTTGCTCATGGGTTTCAAAGTTAGCTCCCTCTACATAGCCTAGATTATAACAAAAAGCATCCAATTTCCGCCTGGCGGTTACTTTTGGGTCCAGGT
>CAZUTD010000015.1:10085-13935 GCA_964623185.1 uncultured Clostridiaceae bacterium | reverse complement strand
AAATTCAGGTTTGCTTATATAATAACCCTGGATAAAATCAACATTTAACTGGATTAATTTTATCATATCCAGGTTGTTTTCTACTCCTTCAGCGACAATTCGGATACCCTTGGGTTGACAAAAGGAAACTAAATTAGCCATTAATTTTTGTTTATCTGGGTTTTGATGTATGCCCTGGACCATGCCCATATCTACCTTAATGATATCGGGTTCTATTGAAAGAATACGCATTTCATTGGAATAGCCGCTGCCAAAATCATCTAGGGCTAGTTGCATACCCTTACTTTTAAAGAGTTCCATTTTTCTCTTCATTTGTATGGGTTGATTATTTTCTGCTTCTGTTACCTCAATAACAACTTTTTCAAATAAATGTTGGTATTTGTCATTTAGTTTATACCAATCATCCTTGCTCATCATGTAGCTAGGAATACTATTTATAAATATTCGTACATTCTGAAGGAATTGGGAATTTTCTTCTATGGCTTCAAAAACAGCAAACATAATCAAACGTTCCAATTGCCCTAGCTTGGATTGGGTGGCTGCCACCGATAAAACCTCTAAAGGTGAATGGAAAGTATCTATTAGGGGTCGCATTAGTGCCTCATAGGCATATAGTTGGCCTGTATGAAGGTCTACTATGGGTTGATAGGCGAATTGAATCAATCCTTCATCCAATAACCGGTGGAGGGCCTCACGATTTTCTAGCAGGTAAACATTTTGCTTGTAGGTCTTTTCATTAAATTCGAAAATTGCTCCTCTTTCGTTATGTTTTGCTTCATACATGGCATAATCAGACAACTTAAGAAGGTCTGGGAAATTATCCGCATTACTTGGGTACCATGCTAAACCTGATGAATAGCGGATAGGTAGCCTACTACCTTGGGGGGTTGTGAAGGTGCAATCCTCGCTTTCCCTAAGGTGTTTGCGGATTAATTCCCTTGCCTGATCCTTAGTGGAGAAACCATGTAGATAAATGGCAAACTCATCTCCAGAGATTCGGGACACTATCCCATTATAGAGATTAAATGTACTAAACATTTCGCCTGCACGGATAATAAGACCATCACCTACATCGTGGCCGAAGGTATCATTTATGTATTTAAGGTTGTCTAGGTCTGAAAAAATCATAGCACCTATTTTGTTTGGTTCAGACTCAATCCTATCCTTGACTTCCCGCTTAAAAGCGGTACGGTTGTAAAGTTGGGTCAAGGCATCATAATCCAATTGATGAATTAAACGAAGATTTTCTTCAATTTCCTGAGTTATGTTTAAGATAGTTCCAACCATGCCCGTTGGTGTAGAAGCTATTCTTATCCGCAACCATCTCGTTTCACCTGTTTTAGGATCGATATACTTATATATATCTGCATGGTCGGGAGAAGGGTTAGCAGATAGTTGTGCATAATGTTTTGCCCACTGGTCAGTGGTAATCTCTGTACCTGGGACAATGTCTAGGAGCATATATACATATTCAGTAAGGGTTACAGTGTTCTGCCCCGAAGAAACTTCAAAACCACCGACAGGCAATAGGCTTAACTCCAGCATCTTAGAGGTAGCGGCTGTAGCGTGAATAACACTCTTGTTTAACTGGGTGAGTGCAGCAGTAAGCTCGTCTATCTCCCGAAGGCCTGTGGGTTTAAAATGTAGTTCTTGGAGAGGTGAAAGAGTTTTTATGTATTTAGATAGACTTGATATTTTACGGGTTGCCCCATATGCTATTAGAAATATAAGCCCAAATGAAATTGCTGTAGTAGCTAGAATACTCAAAATAAGAGTTTGTCGTACTTTTGCAGTTCCCTCGTGTAAAATATTTTTAGGAACAAATCCTACAAGCATCCATTTTTCATTGGCAAAGGGTGAATTCGCACTATACATCTTGAGGGGTTGAATGGAACAATACATATCACCTAAGCCCTCCAAATGAGTGGAGTATAAGATGTTGCCATCAACTAGCTTTAGTGGAAGGTTTTTACCTGGTGGCAGGTAAACCTGGGCCAAGGGACCACTTGGAATATGCCATTCTAGGGATAGGTAGTCCTTTTCTTTAGATGCTATAGAATAAAAGCTGGTTTGGTAAGGCAAATCAGTATTAGGAAGATATTGTTGGGTAAAATGCAAGATGGATATTTCTATCCCCAATACCCCGTAAACTTGTCCCCTGCTTGTTAGTAGTGGCAGGGTATAGCAAACTATTTGCTGGTTATCATTAAAAATTGTCCTTGGGGCTGACCAATAACCATACCGTGTTAATTCAGATTTGTCGTATTCTCTTGCTGCTTCTAGTGGTTTGTTATAAAAATCACTATCATCATCAAACAGGAGGTCCAGTTTCCATTGACTACTTGTGGGCATTTCATATTGGATCGTAATGGCAGTTGGGCCAACCTCCAGCATATAACTGGATGGGTCTGTCATAATCCTAGTTGGTGCTGGATTCCGTATATATACCGATGAATGGGCTTGTTTTTCCCATTTCCGGGAATTGGAACCCTCAAAAATTAGGAAAGCACCTGTTATACTGTTTTGTTGTAACAATCGAATTAATGTATTACTACCCTTTAAAGCGGCCTCAATATATATATCATCGTCCATAAAGATTTCCTGGGGATTGATTTGAGCGGTTTGTGTAAGAAATAAAAGCTCATCATTTAATATTTTTAATTCATCTGCCATATTACTAACCAATTGTCCAATATCGTTATTGAAGGAATGCATTCTTGTATTGGTGGTACCATTAAACATACGGACAGCATCTGTGTCCAACATGAAAAAAACATTAGAGAAGTGCAGTGCAATAAATAGGGCTAAACTTTGTAATAGAACTAATAATGCCATCATAACGGTTAATTGTTTTTTAAAAGAGACGGATTTTTTCATGATACCCTCCTACAATTTGTTCTCCATTTATCCTATTGTTTAATATAGGGAATATCTGATTGATCAAATTCGTTTTGCACATTAGATAACCATAATTCAAATTGCGCGTCCATATCAAGTTCCTTTAAAGTTTCATCTTGTGTAGGGTCTTGATTTTTAAAAGCCGCGGCAGTTGTTCTGCCTTCATTTACCATATCAAGCAGGGTGGATTGCAAAATTCTTCTGATACCATAGCTACCCTTAAAGGCCTTGGGTGCATAGGTGTTTTTTTGTAGCGTTTGTTTAAGGGCAGTTTCATATATTGTAGCAATATTACGGTGTGATAATTCCCCACCATGCAGTTTTTCTAAGGCGGCATTAAGCTGGTCATTTTCATAAGCCATCTTGCGGACAGGTAGGTAACCAGTTGTCATAGCAAAATCAATGTTTTGGTCAATATCTGTAAACCATTTTAAAAACAAGATTGCAGCTTCCTGCCGTTGGGGGGATGAATTTGCCACACACATCCCTGCACCTTGCTGAATAACATAAGGTTGAGAGTGCTCAAAAACAGGGTAGGGTAGTGCCAACAAATCAATAGGTGTTTGCACATTGTTTTTTTCAACCCAAGTAGGAAAATAGGCCGCAGAAGCAGAAGAGCCTAAATATGCAACTATAATATTTTTTTTAATATCATCAGAACCAAAAGTATTTCCACCACGCAGGTAGCCCATAGCCATCCCTTTATAATAGAAATCAAAAATTTGCCTCATAATTTTCTTGTCCAGGACGGCTTGTTTATTAACAGAATCAATTATATCAAGACCCAACTGTTTGGAGGCAATAATGATAAAATTTCCTGGGGAGTCAATGCCTAAGAAGGCTTTACCGCCGGACCACTTGTAATATTGTTTTGCTATATCATAAATACCATCCCAACTAGATAAATCCCCTATAGTGTATCCCTTGACTTCTGCAAAAACCTGCCAGTCAG
>CAZUTD010000015.1:0-10068 GCA_964623185.1 uncultured Clostridiaceae bacterium | reverse complement strand
TGTTAACACACATTAATTCGGTACTTTTCACAATGGGAAATACTAAAAAACGTCCACTTTCATCGATACCGTCGGTCATAAATCCCTCCACATAAAGGTCTAACTCATCATGGGTGAAATGGGGGGCCAGGTCAGTTAGTTTGCCTAGTTTATCAAGTTCAATGGCCTTATCAGGATAGGATGAAAACAAGTCGGGCATGGGCTCTGAACCAAGAAGGCCCAAGGCTGAATCCGTAACGGCAGCTTCTAATTCTGCGATTTTACCCTTAGAGATGGGGTCCACTATAACACCTCGGTCTATACCAATGGTTTGGTTAAATGTAGCAATAGCATTCTCCAAAGCTTTTTGATTTTCATCGCTATAATAATGCCATAGGGTTAAGGTGATTGGCTTGGTGGGATCTAGCATAGCATCTGTGGAAATTGTTTTATATGTAGGGTTTGAACATCCAGATAAAAACAGGCTTATACCTGCCAACAGAATAGCAACAAATTTTTTCAATTTGCAATTTCCCCCTTTGTTTAATATTTGCCTTTTCTATAATATATACCTTATTTTGGAGGACATAATCATAAAAACATTTATTTTGTCCCCCTCCTTATATTAATACATTATGGGAATTTAAGCATCAAAATTTGAAAAAAATATCGGTGAAAAGTATAATATTACCTTTCACCGTATGATTTGTAATTATTAAATTTTATTCGCTAAAGGTTTTGTAGGCTGCTTTCTTAGCACTGCATATGGGACATTGGTCTGGTAAACCATCAACTGTTGTATGGCCACATACATTGCAGACATGAATAAGGTCTATATCCATATCCTTTCCTTCTTTAGCAATATCCTGTGCCCGTTGAAATAGTACAAGATGTGCCTTTTCCGCCTCTAGAGCGTAATGGAAAGTTCTTTCGGCACCTTTTTCCCCCTGAAAACGAGCTGCTTCCAAGTAGACCGGATACATTTGTTCAATTTCATGGAGTTCACCATCGATGCCACCTTGAAGATTTTCGACAGTGTCGCCTATTCCAAAGATTGCCCCTGAAGTAACAGTAGAATCTCCTTTTTCATCTTTTAGTTCCCTAAAGTGATTATTAGCATGGACATATTCAGCATAGGCAATAGCCCGGAACAACCTTCCGATATTGGGCATTTTTTCCCTATCTGCAACATCGGCCCATGTGAAATAACGCATTTGTGCCATACTTTCCCCACCATAAGCAGACCGTAAAAAATCTGCTGTCATAGCATTGTTAACTGACATTATTAAATTCCTCCTCATTTAGATATAATATTTGTCTTAATATCAGCAATATTCACTTCTGGATAAATACTTGCGTTTTTTTTATTGGCTGAAATTAGAACATCATCTATTAGATACCCATTAGATATTCTTATAATCCTATCTCCTAAATATTGTGCTTCTTTTTCATCGTGGGTAATCATCAAAATAGGGATTTGCCATTTGTTTTTTATTTTTAAAAATTCATTATACAATATCTGCTTGGTAGGTTGGTCCAAAGCTGCAAAGGGTTCGTCCAACAATAAAACTTTTGGCTTGGTGATTAGGGATCTAGCCAGGGCTACCCGTTGTTTTTCGCCACCCGAAAGTTGATGGGGGTACTTACTAATAAGCTTTTCAATGTTGAAAATTTTTGCAAATTGGTAGACTTCATTGGAGGTATTAGTTTTTTGGTGATTCTTAAGGCCATACTGTATATTTTTAAAGACATTCATATGGGGAAATAGGGCGTAGGATTGGAATACATATCCCACCCTTCTCTTATGAATGGGTAAAAAGAAGTTCTCTTTAGAGCCATAATAGCTATCATCCCCCATGGTAATCTGTCCTTCGTCCGGTTTAACTACCCCCGCAATGCAGTTGAGTATTGTGGTTTTACCGGAACCTGAAGGACCTAAAATGGCAGTTACACCAGCAGTGGCTGAAAAACTTATTTTCAAATGAAAATCCTTAAAAGATTTTTCCACATCAACAATCAACATTTTTCTTCCCTCATCATCTTAATATAATGTTTTTTCCTGAGCCATTGATTTAATAGGAATATAACTATAAAACTAAAAAAAGTCATGGTCAGGACCAATTTATTAGCCAATTCATTATTGCCTGTTTCCACAGCAGAGTAGATAGCAATAGGTATTGTTTGGGTTTTGCCGGGAATATTTCCGGCAATCATTAGGGTAGCGCCAAATTCGCCCAGTGACCTGGCGAAGGACATTACAATGCCACTAACAAGACCAGTCCATGATAAAGGTAGAATAATAGTAAAAAAGGTCTTGATCTTATTTGAGCCCAGGGTTGCAGCAGAAGTTTCATATATAGGGTCTAAATTACCAAAGGTAGACTTAATACTTTGTATCATCAAGGGGAGTGCAACTACAGTAGCAGCAATAATAGAAGCTACTGGAGTAAATATAACCTGGATTCCAAGATGATTTTTCAGGATCCTACCTAAGGGAGAATTTCTACCAAAAGCAATTAGAAGTCCATACCCAATTATTGTTGGTGGGAGCACTAAAGGTAATGTTATAAGGGTTTCGAGGATAGTCTTACCCCTAAAATTTTTATGTGTTAAGATATAACCAAGGGGTACCCCTATCAGTAGGGCAAATATGGTGGCAATAGACGCTACTTTTAATGATAACAGAACTGGTTTTAACATTTATATGCTCCTTTAATTTTAGTTTAAGATAAAACCATATTTCTCCAAAATATTACTAGCTTGTTCAGACCTAAGAAACTCTACAAATGCATTTACTTGTTCCTTATGTAGAGAATCGCTGATAATAGCCGCAGGGTATATTATTTTTTCATGCGCTTCATTGGAGACATCCAATAATATGATACCATTCTCCAAGCCCAAGGCATCACTAGAGTATATAAAACCTACATCACAATTACCGGTGTTGACATAGGTTAATGCCTGTTTTACATCCTTGGTTAATACAATTTTCTCCTCTAGCTCTTCCCATAAATCGTAGTATATCAAAGCTTCTTGCGTATATTTGCCAACAGGGGTAGTTTCAGGTGTACCCATTGCTATATATTTTATATCATCAGACAGGAGATCTTCAAGGTCTAATATTTTACCCTCAATTTCCTGGCCACCTATTAAAACCAACTTGTTTTTTAACAATTCTCTTCTATCTTCTACTAGGCCCTTTTCTTCCAAGGCATTCATTTGGGAAAGACCAGCAGAAACAAAATAATCTGCTACTGCCCCCTCTTCAATCTGTTTTTGCAATGTTCCTGAACTTGCAAAATTATACTCCAGGATGATTTGTTCATTGTTTTTTTCAAATACTTCCTTTATTTCTGTGAAGGCTTCTGTCAGACTGGCTGCTGCAAAAATACTTAATTTTATTTCTTCCTCTACTTGAGAAGCATTTCCCTCGGCAGGATTAATACTATTGGTGCAACCAGCTAAAAGCAATATGCAGACTAATAAAATCGGTAATATTTTTTTATACATTTGTCCATCTCTCCATTCATTATATTTTTAGAAAACAGAACTAACGAACAGTAGGAAAAGTTACCTCCCCACTTTAACACGATGATATGTTTTTTCTTAGAAAGATGAATTGAAGAAAAAATGTTATTGTTAATACACAATAATTCTGATGTTCAAAGAAAAAACGCCTAAAAAGGCGTATTTTATATAAGGAATTATTAGTTTCCTATATATTTTACTCCTTTCCACATGGGAGGCATTGTCGTTTCCTACAACACCCTAACTGGTTAATAGACCATAACAAGGTATTCACAATGTTTTAGGCCATATTAACTCGGAGATGTAAAATTTAGTTCGTTGCAATTAGTATAATGTATTAGTATTTGCTTGTCAATAGTTGGAATATATAGGGGAAAGCTTAATCAAAGAATTAATATAGGATAATTCAGATATATTATAAATGTTTTTTAGGATATAATTAAAGCAAGATAGTCCCCATGTTCATAGGATACGGGATATAAAAGGAAGGGGGGGAAAATAAAATGAGCCGGACAATAATACATGTAGACATGGATGCTTTTTTCGCTTCTGTGGAGCAAAGAGACAATCCCAAACTTAGGGGAAGGCCGGTGATTGTGGGCGGTGACAGTAGGCGGGGCATTGTTACGACATGTTCCTATGAGGCTAGGAAATACGGGATTCATTCTGCTATGCCGATTTTTATGGCCCGGGAAAGATGCCCTCACGGTATCTATGTTCCAGTAAGAATGGAAAAATATAAGGCTGTATCTAAGGAAATACTAAAAATTTTACATTCAATCACCGACTTGGTCGAACCCCTTTCTATTGATGAGGCCTACCTGGATATAAGTTTGCTTAAGCAAGAACCGATGAGAGTGGTAAAATATATAAAGACTAAGGTGATGAAAGATACGGGTCTAACCCTATCCGCAGGAATTTCATATAATAAATTTTTAGCAAAACTAGCCTCTGATTGGAATAAACCCAATGGTGTTAAACTTATTAGCCAGGATATGGTTCCCCAAATATTGTTACCCTTGCCGATTACAAAGGTTTATGGTATCGGGGAAAAATCGGCCAAAAAATTAAATGCTATTGGGGTGTTTACTATAAAGGACATGATGGCTTTGAGCCAAAAATATTTAATTGAGTTCTTGGGTAAAATGGGAATGGATATTTATCAGATGATTAGGGGCGTGGATCATAGGGAGGTAGAAGCAGAAAGAGAAATAAAATCTATTGGTCGTGAAACAACCTTAATGGTAGATACGAAGAACAAAGACCAGTTAAAACAAATACTATTAAATTTTTCCAATGATATAGCTAATTCTTTGCAAAAGCGAAATTTGTCGGCTAAGACACTTACTATTAAAATGAAGGAAATTGACTTTACAACTAAAACAAGAAGCAAAACATCGAATGTTCATTTTAATAAATCAGAGGACATATATATAATCGCCCAGGAAATTTTAGATGAAATATTGCTGAAGAAAAAATTAAGGTTGATAGGATTATCCCTGTCGAATCTTGAACGGGGGGAGGAAAAACAATTAAGTTTTTTTCAACAGATAAATTAAAGGACAGGAATACTGGTTTTTACAAACAGACACTCCTGTCCCTTGCACTTGAATTTAATAAATGTTATTTTTCAATACCCAAGTCATTAATTAAGGAGACCTTACCTATGGCTTTACCCGACTCCAAGTATTGATGGGCTAAAGAAACTTGGGAGAAGGGAAAGGACTTTTTATCGATTAGGGGTCGAAGTTTACCCCCATCAACAAATCGAGTGATTTTATCTAGATTTTCAGAATATTTATCGCGATGGAGGTTGTGGAGCACACCAATTGCAATAAATATAACATGTAATGTCAGACCCTTGGCATGGAGCAGGCTTAAATCATGGGTAGACCTGGCATTAGTCGTTAAAACCTTGGCATTTAATCCAGCGGCTTGAAAGGATTTATTTAAATTTTCACTTCCCACTGTATCAAAAACTACATCAAAGCCCTTGCCTTCCGTATAGTCCATAACATATTCCTCAACGGTCTTAAGCTTATAATTTATAGTCACATCAGCCCCTAAACTTTTTGCTATATCCAGTTTTTCTTGGGACGACCCAGTTACATAAACAAGGGCTCCTAGACTTTTAGCGATTTGGATTGCCACATGGCTTACACCTCCTGTAGCACCATGGATTAAAACTTTTTGCTGGGCTCTTATTTTCGCTCGATCAACAAGGGCCTCCCAAGCAGTAAGCGCAACTATGGGTAAAGCTGCGGTTTCCTCAAAAGACAGGCTTTTGGGCTTGGGAGCTACAAGCCTTGCATCTGTTAGGATGTATTCGCCCAAGGCCCCTCCTAAGCCCTTCATACCCCCCGCAAAACCATAGACCTCATCGCCAATATTAAATTGCTTTACACCCTGGCCGACTTCCTCTATAATTCCTGAAATATCTCCATGAAGAACAGCCGGAAAATCCGGGCTAGCTGCTTTTACCAGGCCAGATCTTATTTTTATATCAATAGGATTTACACTAGAGGCAATGACCCTTACTAGGACATGACCTGGGATAACTTTGGGTTTAGGAATTTCCATAGGTGTAAAAACTTCTGGACCGCCGAACTCATTAATAACTTGAACCTTCATATAAATTACCTCCCTCTTATGGCTGTTTTTAACTATGATACCCAGAATTAAACTACTTAAATCTATAAGACCTATATTTGAACTATACTTGATGCAATGGTATCATATAGGTAAATAGATAGAAAAATTTTGGGAGGGATATTTATGGCAATTGTTGAAATAACGGTAGTACCTTTAGGCACTGGTGATACTAGTGTAAGCAAATATGTTGCGGCATGTCATAGGGTATTAAAGGAAGAAAAGAATATTAAATATCAATTAACTCCAATGTCTACAGTTTTAGAAGGAGACTTAGACCACTTACTAGAAATTGCGAAAAAATTGCACAATGTGCCTTTCCAGGAAGGGCAAATGAGAGTTATGACTAGTATGAAGATTGATGACCGAAGGGATAAGATTTCAACCATTAAGGGAAAAATTGCTGCTGTTGAAGAAAAGATTTAATCATACTTTGAAAAAGATACCGTAAAAAACATCCTATTAAATTTGGATGTTTTTTATTGGTCTAAATTTTTAAAAGTAAAAAGGTGTAAAGTTTAGAAAGTTATATTATAATATAGGTATTATAAAAACTTAGCGATAAAGGAGTTGACAGTGGATGAAATTTATGGAGACAATTGCTCCCCTCTGGGAGACGGTATGGAGTATTGTACCTCTGACGGCAATTATGGCATTTTTCCAATTGGTAATATTAAAAAAACCCATAGATAATGTGAGGGAGTTCTTATTAGGTTTTGTATTTGCAGTTATAGGGCTTCATTTATTTTTAAAAGGGACAACCATGAGTTTATTACCCTTGGGAGATTCCGTAGGCA
The DNA here is from genome assembly GCA_964623185.1 of uncultured Clostridiaceae bacterium. Classification (GTDB taxonomy): domain Bacteria; phylum Bacillota; class Clostridia; order Peptostreptococcales; family Natronincolaceae; genus CAYMGQ01. Next base: position 3,115 of record CAZUTD010000015.1, on the reverse strand, counting down.
GGAATATATATCTGCTAGAAAAAAGGTGGGTTATAATATTAATTGCCTTTGTTATAGGTTACTTTGGTACTTTGGTAGAACCAGCCCTAAAAGCTTTAGCTTTAGAAGTAGAGGAATTATCAGTAGGAGTCATACACCATAAGGTATTAATTCATGGGGTAGCCATAGGTTTTGGTTTGGGCATGGGTATAGGAGTATTTAAAATAATAGCAAACATACCTTTTATTAAAATAGTGGTCCCCTTATTAATATTGATAATAGTACTTGCATTTTTTTCACCAGAACCTTTTGGTGCTATAGCCTTTGATTCAGCGAGTGCCACCACGGGGCCTGTTAATATCCCATTGAATATGGCATTGGCCATAGGGCTGGCTAGTGCTATTGAAGTGGCAGACCCCCTTATAGCGGGTTTTGGAATTGTAGGTCTTACCTCGATTGGAGCTATGATATCTGTATTGGTATTAGGAATACTAACTAAATTTTAGAGGAGGGTAATTATGTTGGATATTAAGTGCATAGTTACAATAGTGGAACGGGGGAAAGCTGATAAGATTGTAGAAGATGCTAAGAAAGCAGGAGCTACAGGTGCAACAATTATGTATGGCAGGGGTACTGGAGAAAGCGAGGCAAAAAAGTTTTTAAATCTTCATATAGAATCTTCTAAGGAAATTGTATTTATCCTTGCAAGGGCAGGCCAGGATAAGGAGATTATGGATGCCATTGTAAAGGCAGGAAATATAAAGGAGCCTGGAACTGGTCTTGTTTTTTCTTTGCCTGTAACTGACCTTAAGGGACTCCAACATAGGAAGGATTTTGAATAGTGAAGGGGAGAAATTATAAAATTATGGGCAAAATAAAATTGTTCATTATCCTGATTATTACGGTATTGCTGACTATACCAGCATATGCCGACGCTGCGGATAATAGAATTGACACCGGACAAGCTGATGTAGATTATTATGGGCAATATCAAAATTTAATCAGTAGGGATGAAACAAGGGTTCGGGTTTTTGATTTATCCTATGGGGAAGCGGAAAAAATACCCGTATTATTATACCATCATCTTTTAAAAGAAGAAGAATATTATTATGAGGATAATCCAGCCGCTATTACTCTTGAGGCATTTGAAGAACAGATGGCATACCTAGATAAATATGGTTTTAATACCATAACCCTAGTAGAACTGGAAAAATTCCTCAAAGGTCAAATGGATGTGCCTAAAAGATCTGTGGTAATAACCTTTGATGATGGGTATTCCAGTAATTATCATTATGCCTATCCCATACTAAAAGGATATGGCTTTGATGCCAGTATTTTTTTGATAACCCACAGTATAAAAGATATGTCAGAAACTTTTACCCCTGAGAGGTCAACACCACTCGGATGGGATCAAATAGTTAATAGTATGGATGTATTTGAATATGCAAACCATAGCCATAATCTACACCGTGAGGATGAAAACGGTAGCAACTACTTAGCAATAAAGCCTTATGATGTGATTAAAGGAGACTTACAAACAAATAAAACTATTACTCAGAGCCATTATTTTGCATATCCTTATGGTAAGTATAATGATATGACATTGGAAATACTAGAGGAATTAGATTATCATATGGCTTTTACAACCAGGACTAATTATGTAAGAAGGGGAGATCCATTATTAGAATTGAGCCGGTTTGGGATATATCCAAGTACTAGTATGATGCGTTTTAGGGAAATAATACATGGGATTGGGTGAAAATAGATTAATCTATAAGGCTATAATTTGCAATATTTTCAAAGGAGCAGTATGTCTATGAAAAAAAATCGAATCTTAATTGTTGGTGGTGGTGCATCGGGATTAATCTCTGCCATAGCTGCTGGCAGAAATGGCAGTAAAGTTACAATTGTCGAAAAAAACGATAGGGTAGGCAGAAAAATACTGGCTACTGGAAATGGGAGATGTAACTTTACCAATATAAATACAGACCTACATTATTTTCATGGAAGCAATGTAAAGTTTGCCCAAGGTGTTTTGAAAAGTTTTGACTTTGAACAATCTTTAAGCTTTTTTGAATACTTGGGAATTTCTTATAAAGTTGAGGAAGGTGGCAAGGTTTTCCCAATGTCAGATCAGGCTTCTAGTCTTGTGGATGTCCTGAGATATAAAATAAAAAAACTTAATGTTCAAGAATATTGCAATGCAGAAGTTATCCGAATACAAAAGAAAAAGAATGAGTTTGAACTTATACTAAAAAATAATGAAATAATTCGGGGAGACAAGGTTATTCTTGCCACTGGCGGAAAAGCATCCCCTCAGTTAGGTTCAGACGGGGAAGGCTATAGGCTGGCACAAGAACTGGGACATAGGCTTACAGATATATTTCCCGCCCTAGTCCAGTTGAAATTAAAGGCAAATTTTTTAAAAGCAATAAGCGGTGTTAAATTTATAGGGCAGGCCTCCCTTGTTTTGGAGGACCATACTATCCGTACTGAAAATGGCGAGATTCTTTTTACCAACTACGGTGTTTCAGGTCCGCCAATTTTACAATTAAGCCGTATGGCTAACGAGGAACTAATGAGGGGCAATATAGCTTATATTAAAATAGATATTTTCCCTGAATTAAATTCTCAGGAGTTATTGGAAATGCTTCAAATGCGTTTGTCTTATCAGGCAGAAAAGACATTAGAATTTGGATTTGTCGGTCTATTAAATAAAAAATTAATCCCTGTTATTTTAAGGGAAGCGGACATAAAAAATTTAGAAAAAGAATGTGGAAAAGTGACCCTTGAAGAGGTAAAGAAGATTGTTTTCACCCTAAAAAATTGGAGAATAGAAATTGTGGGAACCCAGTCCTGGAGAAATGCCCAGGTTACAGCTGGGGGCATAAATACAGATGAAATAGATGGAAAAACTATGGAATCGAAATTTGTACCAGGCCTTTATTTCGCAGGTGAGATTCTTGATATTGACGGGGATTGCGGAGGATTTAATCTTCAATGGGCATGGTCTTCCGGCTATATTGCGGGGGAGTCAGCATCTATCACATCAACCAAACCCTTGTAGAAGAATAGGGTAAATTTATTAAAATATTTCTTGACAAAAAAATTGAATCATAGTAGGATATAGATTAAT
>CAZUTD010000014.1:6046-14274 GCA_964623185.1 uncultured Clostridiaceae bacterium | reverse complement strand
TTTCTGCTTCAATTTCTGGCTCGTCTATCTCATCATCATTTGCTTTTACTACTCCAGTATCCTGTGTATCGGGTATTTCCTCATCCATACTATCTGCAATGATTGCAATATCTGTAAGGATGGGTACTATTTCCCCTTGTTCTATAAGTATTTTCCTTAAAACCCCAGATTCTGGTGCTTCATAATCTACCGTAGACTTATCGGATTCTACTACAACCAAAGGTTCACCCTTGGAGATATTTTCACCTTCCCCTTTTAACCATTTTATAATGGTTCCTTCAGCCATGGTTAATCCTAATTTTGGCATTTTCACAAATGTTACCATAGTCTTATCACTCCTTTATCTAGTTAACTTCCACATATTAAAACATGTCCTTAATAGCCTGATATATCTTTTCTGTGTTTGGAGTTAAATAGTCTTCCAGAGCTGGTGCAAAGGCAACAGGTGAATTTATGGCTGCTACCCTTTTAATAGGTGCATCTAGGTAATCAAAAGCCATTTCATTTATCATAGCCGATATTTCTGCCCCATGACCGCATCTTTCAACAGCTTCATGCACAATTACGACCCTGCCCGTCTTTTTTACGGAATTTATAATTGTTTCTTTATCCAAGGGTACTATGGTTCTCAGGTCAATAAGCTCAACGCTAATACCTTCCTTTTCTAAAGTTTTCACAGCTTCTAAGGCGAAATGAACCATTCTAGAGCTAGCTATTACTGTAACATCTTCACCATGATTTTTTATATCTGCCTTGCCAAAGGGAATTGTATATTCTTCTTCCGGCACCTCGCCACTAACTCCATATAAGAGTTTATGTTCTATAAACATTACTGGGTCATCATCCCTAATGGCTGTTTTTAATAAACCCTTTGCATCATAGGGTGTGGCGGGTATTACCACCTTTAAACCCGGAATATGTGCGAATATTGCTTCCCAGCTCTGAGCATGTTGGGCAGCCGATGACCTCCCCGTACCTTGTTGTGTCCTAAAAACAATTGGAACTTCTACCTGGCCACCAGACATATACCTTATTTTTGCAGCTTGATTTACTATTGCATCCATACAGCAACCAGCAAAATCCATGTACATAATTTCTGCAACGGGTCTCATTCCTGTCATAGCCGCACCTACTGCTGCACCAACAAGTCCTGCTTCAGAAATAGGTGTGTTTCTCACCCTTGTTGTCCCAAATTTAGTTGAAAGTCCCGCTGTTACATTAAAGGACCCTCCAAATGGATCCGCTATATCTTCTCCAATTAAAAATATTTCCTTATCCCTTTGCATTTCTTCTTGTAAAGCTTCTCTTAGTGCTTCTCTATAAGTAATTTTGCGCATTATTCATTCCTCCTAATTACTAGTTCTTTTAATAAGTTTTAGATTATCCCTTCCTTGTAGATATCTTCCAGCGCTGATTCTGGTGCTGCAGGTTTACTATTTCTACCAAATTCAACAGCCCTATCAACCTTTTCTTTTGCCTTATCACTTACCTTTACTAGCTCTTCTTTGGAAAAAATATTTTGCTCTATCAGTGCTTTGCCAAATCTTGCTATTGGTTCCTTGTCTTCACTTTTCCATTTTTCAACTTCCCCTTTTGGCCTATAGACCCCAGGGTCCCCTACATAATGTCCCAGCCACCTGTATGTCTTGGCCTCAAGCAAAACTGGCCCCTCACCTTTTCTGCAGATTTCGATTGCTTTCTTTGCTTTTTCATATACATCCATTACATCATTGCCGTCCATTATGATTCCCTCAACATCGTAAGCTTTTGCCCTATCCGCCACATTTTTTGGCCTCATATGGTAGGATTGTGGAGTTGATTCAGCATATTGATTATTTTCACAGACAAAAACTACCGGCAGGTTCCATATGGAAGCTATATTCATACTCTCGTGGAAAAAACCCTCATTTTGTGCACCATCGCCAAAGAAACATACTGAAACCTGGTCAGTACCTCTAATCTGGCTTGCCAAACCTGCTCCAGTGGCCAGGGTTGTTCCCTGCCCAACAATACCATTGGCACCCAGAATATTTTTACTTCTGTCGATTATGTGCATAGAGCCTCCTTTGCCCTTACAACACCCATCTTCTTTTGCAAATAATTCCGCCATCATCCTGTTTAAATCCGTACCCTTAGCAATTACATGTCCATGGCCCCTATGTGTAGTTACAATATAGTCATCTTCTCTTAAGTTTTGCACAACACCAACAGCGGTCGCCTCTTGTCCTAGACAGGAGTGCAAGAAACCTGGCAGCTCTCCCCCCATGAACAATTCAACGGATTTAAGCTCAAAATGCCTTATCTCCTGCAATTTATTATACATTTCTAACAACTCATCTTTTGATAGATAGCTTGGTATCTTCATAATTATCCTTCTCCTTCCATAGTCTTAAACTCACATCTGTTAATATTTCTTCTTAATATCCAATGCCCTTGAATACTCCTATTAAATCCTAGGTATGATTTAATGGAGGGGGTCACCTGTCACCACCTAATGCCCTATCTCTACTGAAAAAACAAGTAAAATCCCCCACCTATAGAATTGAGAAACAGCTTGGTTTACTTCCTTGCTTTTAACATTTAATAAATGTATCTTTATATATCCTTTAACAATAAGTTTGACTTCCATTGCCTTATATAAGCTATTCCGCCTATATTAATATATCTTGCCTATAACCACATCCAGTTAGGAATGCATTGATTTGACAATTCAAATTTACAAGGTTAAAATTAAGAAAAGATATTTCTTTCACCTTTTCCATGCAATCCTATTGAAACAAGATTTGCTTAATTGTGTTTTTCTGTTTAAGTTAATCCTCCTTTCATAAGGTCATAATTTAGTAGTCGATTTAAAAGTAATTTATCTTACTATGAGAGGACATCATACCTAAAATTTTAGTAATTAAACCTATGTCTTTTTGAAATTATCAAAGAACTTATTGTTTGGGATAATTTTAAAAAATATATTTAAAATCCTTGCTATACAAATAAATATTAGGGTATAATTAATGTTAATGTTTGGACATTTTCATAAATTCTGAATATTGGTTTTAGAAACTTATAAACTTTCATTTCTTTGTTTAGATATTCATTTTTTATTATCACAATATTTATAGGGGGTGTAATTAAATAATATTTATACTGAATCCATTAAACTAGGGTATTCCAATAAATAATTATTAAATTTTCTAGAATGCTTGTATGATATGCTAATTGCTAACTGTGGGTAAAAAAACTAATTTTCCATAATCATTTACTAGTAAATAATAAATAGCTTTTCTTACCTATATTAACATGCAAGTATTATGCCAAACATTAAAAAAAGTTTGCAATTTCTGAATATTGGTTCATCTTTTATTATGTTTTCACATTTTGTACTTTGTTTTTTCAACTACAATAATAAAAAGGGTGTTCAAACTATGTTTAGTATTTTAGAAAATCCAGATCTCAAAAATTACAAGGAAACATTACTAAAGGTCTTTTTTGAAAATTCCTATGATGGTATTTTTGTTACCGATAAGGACCAGAAGCTGATCCTTGCCAATCCCTCTGTTGTTAACCTATTAAAGGCTACACCGGAAGACCTACTTGGCAATACATTACAGGCCATCATGTCTAAGGGTTATTACGATAATTCTCCTGCCCTCCAGTCCACCAAAACCAAGAGGATTGTAACTGATATAGTTAGGACTCCTCACGGTACAGAAATAATATCTACAAGCCGACCAATATTTAATGAAAGCGGTGAACTTGAGCTTGTTGTGACAAATTGCCGCCCGCTTAATTGTATAGACAAATTTTATAATAGTCTTAATAGGAAAAGGGCAAAAAATCGTGTGGATAAAGATGATGTTGAAAATATCAGTAAAGATTTAATCTTTGATAGCCCTATAATGCAGGACATGCTTAAAAAATTAAAATTAATCTCTGCATCTGATAGTTCGACCATAATATATGGAGAATCGGGAACCGGGAAAAGTATATTGGCTAAATATATCCATGAAAATAGCCTTAGGTTTAATTATCCCTTTGTGGATATAAATTGTGCCGCCATTCCTGAGAGCTTAATAGAATCTGAATTATTTGGCTATGAAAAGGGCGCCTTTACAGGGGCTAGTTCAAAGGGTAAACTTGGGCTTTTTGAGATTGCAGACGAGGGGACTATTTTTTTAGATGAGATTGCTGAAATGCCCCTGGCACTTCAAGCAAAATTGTTGAAAATCCTAGATACATCCTACATCCGAAGGGTTGGGGGAACCACCGACCATAAGGTTAATGTAAGAATTATTGCAGCTACAAACAAGAATTTAAAAGACTTGGTACAGAAAAAACTTTTCCGAGAGGACCTTTATTATCGTTTAAGTGTTGTACCCATCTTTTTGCCCCCCTTGCGGGATAGGAAGGAGGATATTTCTTCTCTTTCTGACAAATTTTTAAAGGAGTTTAATAGTAAGTATGGTTGTGAGAAGGTGTTCTCGCCTAAAACCATTAAGGCACTTTTGGATTATCCTTGGCCCGGCAATATACGGGAACTCCGCAATATTATTGAAAGATTAATTATTACTACTACTAATCCCATTATTGATATTGCAACATTAGAGAATTCTATTTATGATGATAGTTTTATGATGGAAAAATCCAATAAAAATAACACCCCCTTAGATTCCAAATTGCAAGGAAGCCTAAAAGAGGTGCTGGCCAAGGTGGAAAACTACTACATCAATAAAATTATAAATGAATGCAATGGTTCGGTTACAGATGCAGCAAAGAAATTAAATATTCACAGAACACTAATCTATAAAAAATTAAATAAATATGAAGACTTATCGGGTGACTTGTAGCAAAAATTCTACAGTTTTGTAGAATATCTGCTACAAACCTGTAGAATTTTGTCGAACCATATATTTTATTGTAATTTCCTTATAGTATTTCTATCTGGCACTCAGCTATATCTAGCCTGCCATCCTGTTCAATAAAATAAATAACTTTATTAAGCATCTCATCCACATGTTGTCTGCTATTGCTTACACAACAAAATCCGATTTCAGCCACCTGCCACTTATCCTGCTGGCCTATCTCAGCAATAGAGACATTAAACCTGTGCTTTATTCTGTCCATAACACTCTTTATTATCTGTCTTTTTTCCTTCAAAGAACAGGTTTCATACATTATAAATTTCATCCAGCATGTCCCTATTAACATATTCTCCCCCACATCCCTTATGATGGACTAGAGTAAGCCCATCTCCTGACCTACAGCTTTGAATCCCTCCACTGCTCTATCCAACTGTTCCTTTGTATGGGCAGCTGTTACCATACAGCGAAGTCTGCCAGTTCCCTTTGGCACTGTTGGGAAAACAATACCTGAAACAAATACTCCCTTTTCATATAGCTTCCTACTAAATTCCATGGTTTTCCCCTCTTCGCCAATAATAACTGGAGTAATTGGTGTTCCGCTATTCCCTATATTAAAGCCTAGTTTGCTCATTTTTTCCTTGAAGTACTTTGCATTATCCCATAATCTATCTGTATATTCTGTCGTAGTCATCAAAATCTTAATTGCCTCGATTATTGCACCTATTGCTGCTGGTGGTAAGGCTGTGCTAAATAAAATTGGTCTGCCCCTATGGCTCAACCAATCTTGCATAACTTTTTTGCCTGCCACATATCCACCCACAACCCCAATAGCCTTTGAAAGTGTTCCTATTGTAAAATCTACCCTCCCGTGCAAACCAAAATGATCAATGGTACCCCTTCCACTTTCGCCTAATACCCCAGAACCATGTGCGTCATCGACATATGTCATAGCATCGTATTTTTCAGCCAGGTCTACAATATCTGGTAATGGTGCTATATCACCATCCATACTAAAGACACCATCTGTAATAATCAATATGTTCCTATACTTGTCTCTGCTTTCTTTTAAAACATCTTCTAAATGGTTCATATCAGCATGTTTAAATACAGTTTTATCTGCCCTGCTCAGCCTAGCACCGTCAATAATACTAGCATGATTTAGTTCATCAGATACGATTAAATCACCTTTTTCGGTTACCGCCTGAATGGTACCAGCATTACAATTAAAACCTGATTGGAATACCATAGCTGCTTCTTCCCTTTTAAATTCTGCCAATACTTCCTCCATCTCTTCGTGTATATCCGTATTGCCTATGATGGTTCTAACAGCTCCAGCCCCAACACCGTACTTTTCTACTGCATCAATTGCAGCTTTTTTTAGTCTTGGATGGTTAGCAAAACCCAAATAGTTATTGGAAGATAGATTAATGACCTTTTCCCCATTTAATATTACCTCAGCTTCATTAGCTCCAGCCAATACAGGAAGTTTTCTATATACTCCTTGCTCCTTTAACTCCTGAATTTTTTCCTTAAGAAAATTTAATTCATGAATATTTGACATAACAATAACCTCCTAATATAATTTGTACTACCTTTTAAATTACAACAAATTTTTCCTTTTTCCTGCTAGTAATTTAAGAAAAATAAATTTCATTTTTAAGCTTTTAATAATAAACCAACAGTTTCAATGAAATGCTGAACTTCTACACAAAAATTAGCTATGGTTAACAAATATCTAATTTATATTATTCGTCTGTTTTACTATCTGTTTTATTGTCTACTTTTTTTTCAATATAATACTTTAATTTTGTTTTTAATTCTATGTCTTTTTCATTTTCAAACATTTCTTTAAAAATTATTTTTGCCTGCAAGGGGTCTAATTCATAAATTGCCCATATTGCATATTTGCGAATTTCCCATCTTTCGTCCTTTAATAGGGGTATTAGGTAGGGTAAAACTTCTTTATTACCATAGTTGGCCAATGCAATAATAGCATTCCTCTGTAATATCTTCTTTCCCCGCCAACCAGCAGATGTTTTCCCATAGGTGTCTTTGAATTCCTTGTTGGAAATGGTCAAAAGCTTCAACAAGTCTGGTTTTGTTAAGGGGTCAATGGGGTAAAATTCCTCACTTGCCCCTATTTGTATTTGATTGTTGTGTGGACATACCTCTTGGCATATATCACAGCCATAAATTTTTTTGCCGACAAGTTTTCTATCCGACCGAGAAATTTCTGATTTTTCTTGCAAAAGGTAGGACAAACATTTTTTTGCATCAAATGAATAGGGTGCTTCAATGGCTCCGCTAGGACAGTGTTTTATACATAGGTTGCATGCCTGGCAAGCTTTATTGGTTAAAGGCTTATCAATAGGAAAAAGAAGGTTGTTAATCATATAGCCAATAAAAAACCAAGAGCCAAATTCCTCATTAATCAAAAGTGAATTATAACCATACCACCCTAACCCAGCCCTATAAGCTACATGTCTATCCACTAGGGGGCCTGTATCTACAAAAATCTTGTATTGGAATTTTGATTCTTGTTCCTTGATAAAGTTTGCAATCTTTTGCAACTTGTCCCTTAGCACAAAATGATAATCCCTACCCCACGCCAACCGTGCAAGATCGCCATGATATTTTGCCAATTTTTCATATGCCGCCTCCGCCCTATCCCTATAGTAGGGTATGGCTATAACAATAATTGATTTAGCCTCCGGCATGGTTTTTTTAGGATTAATCCGCAATTCCAAATCCTTTTCCTCAAAGCCCGATAAAAATCCCGATTCCTTCCTAGTTTTTAAAATTTCCTTTATATCATTAAAGGCTTCCGCATCAGTAAACCCTATCTTAGAGATTCCTATAGAATTGGCATAGGCAATTATTTCACTTTTAAAATTCAACGCCAACATCCTTTCACTGTCATTAACCACCAAAGGGATTTTTAAAAAAACTGATTTTATTTAGGGGCCATATCCTCAAGATAACCTTCCCTACGACCTCTTCCTTTTTTACACAGCTAAATCTTCTGCTATCATTACTGTTGTTCCTATTATCTCCTAATACGAAAACCCTATTATCCGGAACTATTCCCTTGGTATAGGGATAATCCTTGTTTAAATATTCACCATCACAAATATAAGTTTCCCTTATATCTATACCGTTAACACATAAGGCTCCATTTTCAATAATATAAGTATCTTTTGTTGTGGCAATTATCCGTTTTATAAAAAGCGATTCCTTTTTTGTTTCTTGGGGAGGCTTAAATATAATAATATCTCCCCTTGTAAAATTTTTATACAAATATGGCGCTTTTTTATAAATTAATTTATCACCGTGCTGGATTGTTGGATACATGGACCCGCCATTGACTACTGC
>CAZUTD010000014.1:0-6036 GCA_964623185.1 uncultured Clostridiaceae bacterium | reverse complement strand
ACAAATAATATCATTAAAGTTGCGACAATGATTACCAATAAATCGTATTTTTCAGATTTAGCTTTCATCATACAATCACATCCTATATTATTATAGTGTTTTCTAATTTTTCAAATGCTCTTTAGTATTATTAATATTTTTTACATCCAGGTGCAAAATGAGATAAATATATACATTATTAGAATAAATATTAAATATAGCTCCTATATATTTATTCTAAAAAAACCATCCAAAACCCTTTATTATTTTGCTATATTGTTATTTTTTTATCCCACATTGATAAAAAAAACAAGACAAAGATTTGTCTTGTTTTAATATCTTTTAATGGAAACTGCTCCCCCCAATAAATTCCCTTAAAATTGAAGTCCGGGGTATGTTTTCTTCACTTTCCAAATCAACAAAATAACTAAGAAACTTCAACAAGCGTTTTGCTTCTGGATAATAAGGGCTGGTATTATCAATTTGCCTTAATAGTGGTTCCGCACTCTTTTTTAAAATGCTTAGCTCATAGAAGAGTGCTGAATTAAACATTGCATCTGCTTCTTCCTGAAAAGGGAATATATTCCTTTCTTCCCCTCTTCTTACCGATGGCCACATTGCCAAGGTATCCTCCGCATTATTGGACCGGTATTTGCTATCCCTGACCATACGCCTTATTAAACGCGTATCTGTTGTTGGTATCCTATTATGTTCATCCACATTTAACTGAGTTAAGGCACTGATATATATTTTGAACTTTTTATTTCTTCCTATGCAGGGTGTTAATTCGTCATTCAGGGCATGAATACCTTCCAATATAATGGGCTGGTCAGGACTAATTTTTATCTTATGCCCCATATATTCCCTTTGACCAATATTAAAATTAAAACTAGGTATTTCTACTTCTTCGCCCTTTAATATTCTATCTAGATCCCTATTAAACAAATCAATATCAATTGCATAAAGGGATTCAAAGTCATAGGCCCCATCCTCATCCAAGGGTGTATCCTGCCTATTAACAAAATAATCATCTAATGAAATAGCTACTGGTTTAATGCCGTTTACCTTCAATTGAATCATCAATCTCTGGGCAAATGTCGTCTTTCCCGACGAAGAGGGTCCTGCAATTAATACCACCCTTTTCTCATGAACATTTTTTGTAATTTCATCTGCTAATTGAGCAATCTTTTTTTCATGCAAGGCTTCTGCAATTCTGATATATTCAGCCTCTTTTTGGGTTACAATTAAATCGTTTAAGGCGGCAACATAATCAATCCCCAGGATTTCTCCCCATTTTTCTGCCTCCCTAAAAATTTTAAAGAGTTTGACTTGTTCAACAAACTTGGCAATCTTTCCATTGTCTTCGTGCCTTGGAAATTGCAAAATCACACCAGGAGCATAGTATTGTAATTTAAATTCCTTTAAATAACCGGTGGAAGGCACCATATATCCGTAAAAATAGTTTTTCACCCATCCACATTGATATATATTTATATAGGGTTTTTCCCTGTATTTTAGCAATTTCACCTTCCCCAATTGACCATAATCACGGAATATTTCCTTGGCCTCATCAACTGGTATCCGATTTTTCTCTAATCTTATATCCTCAGAAATAATTTCTTTCATTTTTTGTTCAATTACCTGGACATCCTCCGCATTAATCTTCCTTTCATAATGCACTTCACAGTAAAGCCCCTTGCTAATGGAATGTTCAATAGTAACCTGACAATCAGGCAAATATTCCATACAGGCTCTAATAAACACAAAAGCTAAACTTCTTTGATAAATTCGCGAACCTATGGACGAAGCAATGTCAACAAGTTTTATTTCACAATCGCCATCTAAAATGTATTTTAACTCTTTTAATTGGTTGTCAACTAGGGCCGCAACCACCAAGTAATCGTTCTTAGGTTGAAAATCTTTTACCACATCTTCTAGGGAAATACCTTCGTCGTATTGAAAAGGTCCTTCATTGTTAACAAGGATAGAAATCCTATTATTGTTATTTGCCATTTTAAATCCCCCCTATGCTTTTAAATCCATCCCCTAATATTATATACCTTTCCCACTTCTAGTACAAATAAGCCACAAAAATTTAAGTCCTAGAAATATTCTAGGACCTAAATGCTTGTTTTTTTATTGTAGTTAAATAATCACTGGTTAGATGCTGTAGCGGGCTCCCTATTTAAGTCCTTATAATTATCTAAAAATCCGATCCTATTAAATGGGTATAACCTAAAGAAAGCCTTGCCAATAATATCATCCATATCAATTAATCCTAGTATATGGTCCCTACTATCCAAACTGTTACTTCTATTATCCCCCATGGCAAAAAATTTCTTATCTGGAATAACCATATCCACTTCCCCGATTGTATAGTCATCAGTCAGGTAGGACTCTTCTAATTTAACACCATCAATTAATACCTGGCCATTATTTATTATTATCTCTTCCCCTGGCAAGGCAATTACTCGTTTTATTAATAGCTTCTCCTTACCATTCTCAGTTTTTAGTGGTGATTTAAAGACTACAATATCGCCACGCTTTGGGGTTCCGCGGTTATATAAGAATCTATTTACTATTAAAAAATTGTTTTCATCTAGGGTAGGTACCATGGAATAATTCTTAACAATAGTAGGTTTTATAAAAGTTGTTATAATCAATGCTATTACAATGGATAATATTATTGTTTTTATCCATTCTATAATTTCATCTTTCATCTCTCTGCCTCCCGTAACTTTATATTGCAGTAAAACTACTGAGACTATTCTATCACTCTAATATTTTTAAAGCAACAATTCCCATAAGCTTTAATTAAAGTTTTATTTCTTCCATGATAAACCCGGTTCCAAATTAATCCTTGAGTTGAAAATCAATAATGAATTGTGGTATGCTTGTTATTAAGAATATATACACTAGAAGGTGATAAGCAGGTGAATAAACTTAGGGACATGCTCCATGATTATAGTGATATTTTGATAGGCATTATTATCGTCCTATTAATGTTTGGTGTGGTTACATGGCATTTAGGTGATTGGTTTAATAAGGACACTACCATTTCCCAGAATCCACCAATCGAAGAAAACCCATCCCAAAATAATCAGGGCGACCAGGTTGTCGAGAATGATGAAAACCCTGATAATCTAGGGGAAAACCAATCCCCTGAAGCAACACCGGGAGCTACAAATGACCAGCCACCAGTTGAGGCAGAAGAAGAACCACCAATCCAGGTAGTTGTAAACGAAACAAAACAAGTAACAATTCCAAATGGAGCCCCGGGTATTAGCATAGCTAAGATTTTACTTGAGAATAATTTAATTGAAAATACCCAGGATTTTATTAGAACCGCTGAAGAATTAAACCTGATACTAAAATTAAAACCGGGTACATTTGATATACCTACCGATGCTAGTCTTGAAACAATTGTCAATATCCTAGCTGGACGCAAATAGAAGCGATATGAAGTCGCTTCTATTATTTTTTTTCACCTATTATTCTGTTAAAATTATCTCTACTGTATTTTGTATATTTGTTTAATCTAATCAAATTTATTCTCCATAGATATATTGTATAGGGAATAAAAAGTAAAAGTAATACTGGAATCTTTGCCATTAATATAAAATTGAATATTCCATGTAAAAATGCAGGTCCTAATAAGGATTTCAATAAATAATGTTTCCTCCTAGCCTCTTCCCCAGTAAATTTTGCTAACGAAAGATAGTAGCCCATCGTTACAGCAAATAATACATGGGCTGGTACTGATGAAACCCCCCTTAAAATACCCACATAGTAGTTGTTACTAAACCTAAATACAACATACATAATGTTTTCTACTGTTGCAAAACCCAATGCTGAGAAACCACAGTAAACAATCCCATCTAATTTTTCATTGAAATCTTTGTGCTTGTAAGCCAAATACAGGACTACTATCCTTTTAAAATATTCCTCACTTAACCCCGCAATTATAAAGGCCGTATAGGCTATAGCAAATAGACCGGTAAAAATATTTGTTTTTATCAAAAGTTTTTGAACAAATAATGCCGGTATTACTGATAGGGCACCAAAAATAAAAACCTTAATTAATAATGACAAGGGTTCCCGATCATACCTATCAGTTAGGTAAATTGCTATCGCAATGGCAATGCTAGGTGTAACTGCAATAATTATCAATCTAACAGGCATCTTTTCCCTCCCCAAATGAAAGATTACATCCTATTCATTAGTATTAAACAAATCAAATGAATCTATCAGCAAAAGGGTTGTGGAAAATGTTTACATGCTTTTATTTTTGCACCTGTCCATCTCCATATATTTTTATGGGCAAAAAGGCTCCTAGTGTTATTCCTATCATTATTAAGTAAGCGGGCAAATATTCACCAAATTGTTGGTATATACCAGCCGAAATCATCGGCCCAATTAATGATGCAGGGATTAAAGCTAATATTACGGCACTTAAATTTTGAGGATAATATTTTTCACCAAAATTCCTTTTAACAAGGGCTGCTGATAATGTAGACGGGGCACCATAACCTATACCCGCAAATACAAAACCAACCCCGATAAAAATATGCAAGCCAGTTTTGTTGGCAAATACAGCCATAGTTAATCCAAATATAAAAACCAGATTGCTTATTGACATTGCTTT
The DNA here is from genome assembly GCA_964623185.1 of uncultured Clostridiaceae bacterium. GTDB lineage: Bacteria > Bacillota > Clostridia > Peptostreptococcales > Natronincolaceae > CAYMGQ01. The sequence goes on along the minus strand of CAZUTD010000014.1, from coordinate 1,412 downwards.
TTTACCGCCGATTTTATCAGCTAGGGCACCAAAGGCAAGCCGTCCTAAACCATTACCGATTGAAACCATTCCTACTATCAAAGGCAATGCAGATTGTGCGATTCCTACTTCTGCCGCCATATAGCCTAGCATTAGAAACTATCCCCAGGCCTATAGAAGATGCCATAACAGCCCATAAAAATACCATCCAAAAATCCCTTGTTTTTAACATTTTTAAAAGTTTGTAGTTTTTTGTCATTTCTTCATCATTTATAATCTCATTTTCAAGCTTAGGGCTAGTTATATGGAAGGAAGCTAATAAAAAACAAGGAAAAATACCACTGCCAATATTCTAAAGGTCATAACCCATACCAAAACATCTATAATCCTTTTTACTACAGTTCCCAAAATTAAACTCCCTAATCCCATTCCCATAAGAAGGGTCCCGGTAACAAAACCTCCTGCTCCAGGGTACCACTTGGGGATAGTGGATAAAATTGCATTATAACTAAGTCCTACGCCCAAACCACATAAAACACCATATGATAGATATAGACCCCATATATTGGTGATACAGGAAGCCCCGAAAAATCCAATTAAAAATAAGATTGCAGAAATTAACAAAATATTTCCCGGGCGATATTTCTTTAAGGCTATTCCAGAAATAATTGACCCAAGACAAAAAGTAATCATACTAATAGAAAAAGTTATGGATGTCTGGCTTCTACTCCAGTTAAATGCTTCCTCTAGTGGTGCCGCAAATAGGGACCAGGCATAAATCAAACCTAAAAATAACATCAAAAAAGTTCCTATGCATAACATCCTTTTATTCATAGATAAACCTCCCAACATTCCCGTGGACTTAAGGGATTTTATATGGATTAAGAATTTCAGTGGGAGCATAATACTCCCACTGAAAATTTCAATACAATCTGCTACAAGTATAGAAGATTAATTTCCTAATAAAATTGTGCCATCCTATTCGGCCCAAATCTCCTCATCTGTTGGCGGTGCTTCAGTTCTAGGATAGGCAATTGTAGAGATATTCAAGAGGTGCTCATAGGTCAAGTTTTCTGAAATACTGTTTCCTCCCCATGAACCACAACCTAATGAAGGTGTCGGATTTAGATGGGTAAACAAGCCACCTCCACCCGCGGCAATACCGGGAACATTTACTAATAACCTGCCCACAGGAAGTTCAACCGCAGCATATCTAATATTTTCATCATTATTGGAATGTACTACTGTGGTATGGCCTGCACCTTGATATAAAAGGTTGGCTCTAGCAATTTCAACCCCATCTTTAAAATCTTTATAAGTAGTTAATACCAATACTGGACATAATTTTTCTCCACATAGTAAATCTTCATTTCCACGGGATTCGCTTGCAACCACCAAGGCAGAAGTTTCCTCTGGGATGTTTATTCCGGCTT
>CAZUTD010000013.1:1170-15290 GCA_964623185.1 uncultured Clostridiaceae bacterium | reverse complement strand
AGGGGGATTTCGGGAACAAATATTATGAAAGAAATATGGATTACTTTTATTTTTTTATTTATAAAGCTTATGAGCTCTTAGAGCCCAGCGGGCTTCTGTCTTATATAACTACTAATTATTTTGTAACTGCAGACGGGGCAAAAAAACTAAGAAGCTTTATTAAGGAAAAATTCGGTTTCAGAGAAATTATTAACCTTAACACATTAAATATATTTTCAGATGCTAGGGGTCAACATAATATGATCTTTCTATTGGAAAAGGGAAGCAATATACAACCTATGGTATTAATAAATTTTACAGATAATTTTGAAGGTAACAAGGATTTGCTGGGCATATTATATAAAAATAAAGGAATGAATTCCATTAGGCTTGAGGAATTGCACATAAATGAATTATATGATTCAAAGGGTCATATCTATATCCATAACTCAAAAAATATGGGGAGAGTCCTGCAAAAAATCGAAGAAAATAAAACCCATAAACTAAGCGACTTATTTTATGTAAACCAAGGTTTGATAAGTGGTGCGGACAAGTTAAATTCAGCTTGGGCTGAAAGATTGGATATATTAGAGAATATTGGTGATGGTATATTTGTACTGAATGAGGAAGAATTGAAAAAGTTGGATTTGTGTCAGGATTATCTAGATAAGTATGTTAAAAAATTTTATAAAAATAGCTGTATAAAAAAATATTATACACTAAAAAACAAGGGTCTATACTTACTATATATTGATGACACAAATTTAGACAATATTGAAAAACTTCCACCTTTATATCAACATTTATCAAAATATCGGAAACTTTTGGAACAAAGGAGGGAAGTGGCAAGGGGTGTAAGAAAGTGGTATGCTTTACAATGGCCCAGAAATGCTTCAGTTTTCGAGGGTCCAAAAATCCTAGCCCCACAACGGTGCTTTGAGAACACCTTTGCTTATACTGAGGAAGCCTGGTATGCCAGTGCTGATGTATATTATATTTCATCCCAGGATAAACAAACTTCCCTATATTATTTGTTGGCTATATTAAACTCATCTTTAATGTATTATTGGTTTTATCATAGGGGAAAACGAAAAGGAGAATATTTGGAGTTATATGCAAGCCCGTTAAAATCTGTACCATTATGCTATACCCAGGATATACAAAATAGGATGGTTGCAGAGGACCTGGTTAAGACGATTATACAGAAAAAAGAGGATAAGAAGGCTGTTGCAGAAATACAGGGAAAAATCGATCAGTTTGTATTTGAACTTTATGGTTTGGATAAAGGTGAACAAAAGGATATAGTAGATTTTATTAAAGGAAGAAAGAGGAATTAGCTATATAATAAAATTATTGTAGCCTATATATTTAGTGGTAATAAGGTTCCTTATGGGACCAAATTTTTTTACCATCGCTTTTGATAACAATACTACCTTGTTTTTCAGTTGTATAAATGGCTATATTCATTTTTTTTAATCTATCTAATACTTCTTTATGTGGATGACCATAGGAATTATCTTTCCCGTTAGAAATCACCGCAATTTTTGCTTGTACAGCTTCTAAAAAATCCTGATTACTAGAAGAATTACTACCATGGTGTGCAACTTTTAAAAACTGAGATTGTAAGAAGTCTTTAGGATAAACATCTATTAAATCCATTTCGACTGGATATTCAATATCACCCGTAAATAAAAATGAATTTACACCATGACTTATTTTTGCTACTAGACTCCAATTATTTAAATTATTACCGTAATCCTTAAGAGGACCGAGTATGTATAGGTTTACATCATCCCCAAGGGGGATAACAATATCAGCGCTGGCAGGAGTGATTTTTAGGTTATTTTCCTTAATAGCATCCAATAGTTTCTCAAAAGTTCTACTAGTATGTATCACATTAGGCATATATAAATCGCCTATTTTATATTTGCCAACAACATCAATCAAGCCCCCAATATGATCACTATGGGGATGTGTTGCGATTAGGACATCTATTTTTTTAACCTTATTTTTTCTTAAATGTGAAATCACCTTGTTACCCTCGCTGGCTTCACCGCCATCAATTAGAACATTTTTGCCCGAGGGTGTTTTTATAAGGATACTGTCACCTTGACCTACATCGATGACATGGACTGATAGATTGCCATCTTGCTTAGTAAATATACAACTAGTTAAAAGACCCAGGATAAGAATTATTAATAATGCAATAGATGTTTTTTTTCCTTTTATCATGATTGTAGGGCTCCTTTTTAAATAAATGATTTCTATATTGATAATATAAGGTGAAATTCTATGAGCGTAAAATACACGAGGGAATTATTCCGTACTAAAACACATTATATAATATTTAATAGAATACTAGAAGGAAAATTATTTTAAATTTATTGTTAACAATTCCTTTATGTTATAGTATTATATATAGATAATAACAACTTGCTTTAAAGGAGGTTTGACATGACATTAAATATTTTCTTCTGTAATAAAACTGAAAGACTACAATTTTTGGGTGAAAGATTTCATATTGATCCCTCCTTATTTAAAAATGGGGGAACTATAATTAACCCTTTTGAGGGAATTAAAAGTATAAAATTAAAAAATAAATATATGAATATTCCAGGTTTTTGGATGGAAGTATATTTTTTAGAAAATAAATCAGGAAAAAGATTACATGAGGATGTAAAAAACACTCTTAATTCTAATCATATAAATGAAAATGTATTTTATCCGGTATCTAATGGTCTATCAAAAGATTTGGAGGCCAAATGGATAAATAAATATGATTTACTAAATAGGGAAAAGAATGACGAGGTTTGGAAGCTTTTCTTACAAGAAATTAAAAGTCATATGCAAAACGATAGGATAGACATAGCATATAAGGGTTTTGTGGTATTTTTAAGGCATAATCCATTTTTTCTTAAGAAATATAAACGCTTCTACATTTTAGAAGATCTGGCTTATTTTTATGAGGATGCAGGAAATGTAGGAAAAGCCGTAAAGTGTTTGAAGATGCAAGCAGTTCTTAATCCAGATTCAGTGGAACCTTATTTAAATATGAGTAGTTTTTATATAATAAATGGTATGGAGGAGGAGGCTTTTAACACCTGTAAAAAGGCCTTGCAAAAAAGTCCTGAAAACCAGTTTCTAATAAGCAATTTAATTATATCCTTAATTAATCTTGGAAATTATGAATATGCTATTACTTACCTCGAAAATATTCTAAAGACCTATCCCAAAAACCCATATTTTTGGAAGCTAATGGGGGATGTTTTATATGAGGTTGAAAACAATGAAATAGCTATAGATTCTTATAAGAGGGCATTAAAATTGGAAAAGGCCCCCTTTGTTGACGATTTTAAAATTGATGTATATACAGCTATTGCTGATTGTCATTATGAAGAGGAAAATTATGTGGAAGCTGCAAATAATTACAGAAGGGCCTTAAAATATAATCCTATGGATCCGTATTTATTGATGAGTTTAGGGCAAATTTATTTTTTTAAAATAAAAGATGCAAAAGCTGCCTATAAATATACTAAACTATTAGTTGACAATATACCTGATAATGGGTATGCACAATTTCAATTAGGCCTAATCCATTGCCGTTTGGAGAATTTTGAAAAGGCAACCTGGCATTTGTATAAGGCACGCAGTATAATACCATATTATAAACCAATCCATGATGCTATTTATATGATTAGAAAAAATAAAACAAAAGAGCTAATGCTTAATCAGGGGTGAGAATTTTGAGGTTAACTATATTAGGGTGCTATGGACCATACCCCGGGGCTGGGGGAGCATGTTCTGGTTATCTTCTTGAAGACCATAGTACGAAAATACTTATAGATTGTGGGAATGGTGTCTTATCCAAGTTGTTTGCCTATTGTAATGACTTAAATAAATTGGATGCCATATTTATAAGCCATTTACATTTTGACCATATGAGTGATATTTTCATATTAAGATACGCCATTGATATAAGGCAAAAACTTGGACAAGTACAGAAATCTATACCTATTTATTTGCCTGTAAGTCCTCAAGAGACTTTTGAAACGATACAATATAAAGAAACATATAATATAAATATAATACAAGCTGAAAGCAAAATTGCAATTAATAATATAAAAGTGAACTTCAGCATGACCAATCATCCCATAGAATGTTATGCAATGGCATTCCAAAGCAACAAAAAAAGGTTTGTTTATTCAGGGGACACAAGATTTTATGAGGGGCTAATTGATTTTGCCAATGATAGCGACTTGTTTCTATGTGAAGCAAGTTTCCCCCATAGGTATTTAACAGACAGTGTTTATCATTTATCCGCTAGACAGGCGGGACAAATTGCACTAAGAGCCAATGTGAAAAAAATGATTTTAACCCATTTGCTGCCTGACCTAGACCCACATGAATTATTAAAAGAAGCTGGGGAGGAATTTGGGGGCAATTTGGAAATAGCTAAAGAAGGAAAAACATATTTTATATAATGACGGGCAAGCCCTTATTGAAGATAAAAAACCAGCTATAATTTAGCCAAGCTCCTTGATATGTTAGGAGCTTTAATATATTTTGCAATTAAGAGGAAAATATACTTAAATAACGAAATATATACATAGCCGTGAGGGGGGGATATAAATGGGTAGGCCCTTTGTTTTTTTATGTATCTCACTTATTATAGGTATTGTCCTTGGATATGGGCTTAAAATATCAATAGCCCTATATTTACTAATTGGATTATTATTGATAATGCTATCCTGTGCCCTATTTTATGATAAATATACTATGGTTTTTCTTTGTGTTTCATTTGTCCTTGTCGGGATTCATATTTTTAACAATTATATGGATAGTGGTACAATATTAGGGGAATATCCCTTATACGATTTCAAACTAATAGGTCAAATTAAGGCAGTTGGTCTAGACAGGGGCTTTTATACTGAATATGATATAGATGTTCTTGAGCTAGAGCGAAATAAGGAAAAAATTATTATCAATGAGAGGGTCAAGCTTCAAGTTACTAACCAAAGTTTAGTCTCCATGGACCTAGAACCTTCAGATTATTTGACTTTGGGGAATGTTTCATTAATTGAAGATTTTGATATAGGGAATTTAGAAGGTTATAAATTATACCTCATGGGAAAAGGCCATAAGGCAATATTGCGGGTACATGCGAAGGATATAATAGAAATAGACAAATCAAAAACTCCTAACATCCTTAAGACTAGTTATAAAACACGAAATTATATAGAAAACTTTTTTGATAGAACCCTGCCTGTGAATGAATCGGGCATATTGAAGAGTATAATGTTTGGTAATCAGGGATACATAGATAAGGAGATTTTAAACCTCTTTTCGATTAGCGGGACAGCACATATAATAGCTGTTTCAGGGTTGCATGTAGGTGTATTGGTGCTGATAATTCACTATGTGTTAAAATTTTTTTGTATGGATAAAAAAAGGATCCTAATTAGTACTATGATTTTACTTTTATTTTATAGTGCTATTGCGAATTTCCCTGTATCAATTATTAGGGCAGTCTGCATGTATTATTTATATGTTTTTGCTTATTTTATTGAAAGAAGGTATGATGCGATTAATGGCCTAATGTTTATAGCTTTTATCCTACTATTATATAATCCCTTAAATTTGTTTTCAATTTCATTTCAACTTTCTTTTTCTGCAACCTTGAGTATCTTTTTATTCTTTACTTATACAAAAAAAGTGTTAGGAATATTGCCCCAAAGTTTACAGTCCTTACTTTCGGTTACAATAGCTGCACAACTGGGCACCATACCCATAATGATTTATCATTTCAACCAGCTATCCTTGATTGCAATCATAGCTAATGTGCTGATAGTGCCTATCTTGGCCCCCTTGTTATTTATTGCTGGTACCGGCGTTTTTTTAAACCTAATATCCACACAATTGGGGACCATGGTTAATATCATAACACGCTGGTTATTGGCCTATATACATTATGTAGTAGAGACATTAGCTAGTATTTCTATGGCAAGTATTGAAATTGAAATTACAAATTTCTACTATATTTTTATTTATTATCTTATATTATTTGGAATTTATTTTATCTTATGGCTTAGGGTAAACCCTACAATTTTAAAAAGGGAATGATGAATTATGGGTTATCAGGATGCAATAAAGGAAATAGACAATAACAAAATTGCAAAAGTATATTTACTTCATGGGGAAGAAATATATTTGAGAAATCTTTTTATTAAAAAACTACAAAACAAAATTATTAATCAGGACTTTGAAGATTTAAATTTGCATAGCATAGAAAATAAGAATTACACCTTGGAAAAACTAATTGATGCTTGTGAGACTTTGCCATTCATGTCAGAAAAAAAGTTACTATTAGTAAGGGATTTGGAATTCTTTCAAAGTAAAAAAAGAAACCTATCTGAAAAGGAAGAAAAAGGCTTAATAGAATATATAGAAAAAATCCCTGATACCATATGCCTTGTTTTTTATGGTTTTACTTCTGTTGATGCCAGAAAAAAGATTGTTAAGGAGATAAAAAAACATGGCCGGGTAATCGATTTTAAAAAACTTAACATAAGGGAACTTCGACAATGGATAGACAATAGGTTCAAAGCCTACAATAAAAAAATGGATAATAAATGTATGGAGTATTTTTTAGAAAACATTGATTATGTTGGAAAGAATAGCACTCAAAATTTATTAGATATTGAACATGAACTTGAAAAAGTAATTTCTTTTATAGGAGACAGAAACAGGGTTGAAATAGAAGATTTCAAAAGTGTACTTAGTTCTAGTTTTCAGAATGATATTTTCAAACTTTTAGATGCTATAGAGAAAAAACAGGCTAACGAGGCTATGAAACGTCTAAATCATATGCTAAATCAGGGTGAACCCCTGATGAGAATAAGTGCTACACTGGGCAACCATATTCGAAATTTAATAAAAGTTAAATTGCTATTGGAGGACGGATATTCATCTAAGTTAATCGCTTCCAAATTAGGAATGCATCCTTTTGTCGTTTTAAATTGTGCGAGGCAAAGCAGAGGATTTACAATGGTTGAACTTAAAAATCTATTAAAATTGTTTTTAGAAATGGATATTGCAACAAAAACTGGGAGAATGAAGGATACTATTGCTATTGAGTTGTTTGTTCTACAATGCATTACTGCTATTTAAATTAATAATTAACCTGCTATTAGCTTAAATGCATATCTGTATACAAAGCAAAAAAGCGTATCATATTATTTATGTACGCTTGTTTTATTTTAGGAATCCGAGACACGGATTTGTTAATTATAAGTTTGCTTTGTTTAATCTAGTAGCAAGCCTAGATATTTTTCTTGAAGCTTTTCCCTTGTGAATAACATTTTTTGCAGCAGCCTGCTTGTATTTCTTTTCAACAAAACGCAATTTTGCCTTTGCATCTTCCATATTACCAAGGTCTAGAGCTTCCTCAAATCTTTTTACAGCTGTCTTAAGTTGGGATTTAATTGCCCTGTTTCTAGCTGTTTTTTTGTTAATCACTTTGATTTTTTTAATAGCGGATTTAATATTTGCCAACATATTCACCCCCTTAAGTGGTCGTTAACATAGTAATTCTATCAAAATATAATATAAAATGCAATAAAAATAAGAAAATATTTTCCTTTATTTTATTTATTGACTTTTAATACATATCTTATGCGTAAATTATAGGTGTTTTGTATTGATAATTTTAAAGAATTGGTCAAATAATAATTGGGACAGACAAATCAAGTAAAATTCTTGGGGATTAAAATCGAGAGGTGAGAATATGTTTCAGGTAAAAACAGATTTAGCACTTGAAATACGGGAACTATACCAAGAGGATAAGAAAGAGGAAATTCCGGGTGTGGCTGTTGAACAGGAGGAATTTGAAGATATTACTTTAACAAGGGTAGAGGTTTTAAATGACCATGGGGAAAAACTCATGGGCAAAGCTTGCGGAAAGTATATTACATTGGAATGCATAGCATTGAGAAAAGCTGATGCTGATTTAAAGGATAATATTAGTAAGATATTGGCAATAGAATTAAAAAAGTTGATTAAAAATGATAAAAATTTAAAAGTTTTGGTGGTTGGATTAGGCAATATTGATGTTACACCTGATGCTTTGGGTCCAAGGGTTGTGTCTAAATTGTTTGTGACAAGACATTTTTTTAAACTTTATCAAAAAGATGGTGACGATGAGTTGGCCGAATTAAGTGCAATTGCCCCGGGGGTTATGGGCACTACAGGTATTGAAACCGGTGAAATAATTCAGGGTATTGTTGAGAACATATGCCCTGACCTTGTGGTAGCTGTGGATGCCTTAGCATCAAGGAAAATGGAGAGGGTAAATACAACAATTCAGCTATCTACGACAGGAATACAGCCGGGGTCAGGCTTGGGAAATAAAAGACAAGCCCTGAATGAAGAGACCTTAGGGGTTCCGGTAATAGCTATAGGGGTTCCCACTGTGGTAGACGCAGCAACATTAACAAATGATACAATTCAATTGGTTATAAGGGCTTTTCTGAATCAAGCAGAGAAAGGTTCTGAGTTTTATAATATGTTGGCTGAATTAAAGGAGGAAGAGAAATATAATTTAATTAAAGAGGTATTGGAACCATATAGCGCCAATGTAATGGTTACCCCCAAAGAAGTGGATGATATTATACGAAATCTATCTCAAATTATTGCAAATGCAATTAATATTGCCTTGCATCCTGCCATAGACTTAAAGGATGTAAATAGGTACTTACATTAATTTTCGTCATGGTAATAAAAAGCACCTACTTTTCATATTAATCAATATAGTAGGATTAAAGGTAGGTGCTTAAATTTATGATGATAAGGCAAAAAAAAACCAAGGGATACCATAATATATTCATTCTAATATTGATTTTAGTAATATTATTTTTCTTTGGCAGAATAATATTAAATAGAAATTCTTATGTGAAAAATAGGATAAGAACAAGTGAATTTGTAAAACTAGAACTTTCAAGTCAACCATCTTCAGAAAATAATTTTTTAGTACATGCCATATATCAAGTTTTTCCCATTAAAAAAGTGGAAAAAAAGCTTAATATAGAAAAAAGTTTTTATAAGCCCCGTATATTGGCTATGAATGGTCTGTTTAGTCTTGATTTTAAACAGCCTGTTTCCTTCTTAAAGACCCAATTTCCTGCTACTGCCCTATATGATATTGAGTATAATGGGGAGACAGCCGTTGGTTCGAAAAATATTGAGGATTCTTTGTTTATAGAGCTAGTGAATGATAAAGATTCTATTTCTGCTGCTAATACTAAAGGGGAAAAAGAAATAAATTCAATAGAAAATGTAGCAAAAGATGATTTGGGCGAAACAACTGAAGGTATATTTTTAGTTGGTGAGGAGGATATTATTGATAGTTTAAGTATTCAGGGGGGCGCATCAATAAATAATGTTAAAAAACCAAAGAATTTACAATATCAAAAAGGCAAACCCCATATTTTAATTTATCATACCCATGGAACGGAATCCTACAAACCAGCCTCCGAAGGTAATTATCATACACTAAGAAAGGATTATTCTGTTATGAGGGTGGGTTCGATATTAAAAGATGAATTAGAAAAAAGGGGGTATAATGTAATACATGACGGCACATATCATGATTATCCGTCCTATAGTGGTTCCTACACTAGATCCTTAAAAACTGCAAGGGATATTCTAGCTGCAAACCCGTCAATAAAGGTAGTCTTAGATATTCATAGGGACGGTTATGATAATATAGAGACTAACCCAAACAGAACTAATATTGTTGCTAGTAATAGGATAAAAATAAACAATAAAACATCTGCAAAATTTCAATTGGTTATAGGACCAGAAAGTGAAAACCGTCGTGAGATAGAAACTTTTGCAACCTTTATTAAGGCGGTCAGTGATAATAAATATCCGGGTTTTAGCAAACCGATTCTTTTAAAACCTTATGGTAGATTCAATCAATTTGTTGTAGATCATTGCGCATTATTAGAGGTTGGTAGTAATGCCAATACCATCGAGGAGGCAGAGCTAGCAGCATTGTATTTGGCTGATGTTTTAGGAGATGTGTTAGAACATATAAAACAATAGGTTTATATCCTAAAGAAAATGTCTACAATATCAATGGTGATGTAGATGGGCAGGATGGAAAGAAAATTAGAAAATAGAAAAAGAAAAAAGAAGTTACAGATATTTTTATTTTTTATTATAATTATTATGGTTGTGGGAATCGTTTTAGTGGATTTTGCTACTAGGGAAATGATGGCACTAGATGACACAAGGGTTTTGGGCTATGAATCAAGTAATGATAGTTTATTAATATATGCCTTGGGACAAAAAGTTTATATTCAACATGAAAAGATAGAAGAATACCAGGGAATAATAAAAAATGTTTGCCTAGTCATTAAAGAGGAAGCAAATAAATTTTTTCTTAAAATAATAAAAAAACTAGATCTTGATGTTATTTCCTAATGTGGATATGAAATTAGGGGATAACATCAATTTTTTAAATAGAATACGGAATAACTACCCAGGAAAGGGGTATTATGATATAATCTATAAAGTTATTGATATGTAAATTTGAAGGAGGAATTGGTTTATGCCAAGTGATAGACAAAAAAAGATTAGAAATTTTTCCATCATTGCCCACATAGACCATGGCAAATCTACCTTGGCTGATAGGTTAATAGAGGCTACGGGTTCATTAAGTCAGAGGGAAATGCAAAACCAAGTATTAGACAATATGGATCTGGAGAGGGAAAGAGGTATTACTATTAAACTTCAGTCCATTAGATTATTATATAAGGCCCAAGATGGGGAGGAGTATTATCTTAATCTGATTGATACACCGGGGCATGTGGATTTCACCTATGAGGTGTCAAGGAGTTTAGCAGCATGTGACGGGGCCATTTTAATTGTGGATGCAGCACAAGGAATAGAAGCACAAACTCTGGCAAATGTTTATTTAGCCTTAGAACAGGACTTGGAGATTGTGCCCATAATAAATAAAATAGATTTACCAAGTGCAAGACCCGAAGAAATAAAAAAAGAGATTGAGGATATTATAGGATTAGATGCGGGGGATGCTCCATTAATATCTGCAAAAGATGGGATAAATATAGGGGATGTTCTGGAGGCTATCGTAAGAAAGGTACCCGCTCCTAGGGGAAATGAATGTGCCCCTCTCAAGGCATTGATTTTTGATTCTTATTATGATAATTATAAAGGCGTTATAGCATATATAAGAATAGTCGAGGGAAGCTTGAAAAAGGGTATGCAAATCAAAATGATGGCCACAGATGAGGTGTTTGAGGTAACGGAGGTGGGTGTGCATTCTCCTGCTCCTATACAAATGGATGAGTTGCGGGCTGGTGATGTGGGATATGTAGCGGCTAGCATTAAGGATGTAAGGCATTGTCGTGTGGGAGATACCATTACAGATGCTAGTAACCCAACCGAGACTGCTTTACCCGGGTATAGAAAAGTTACCCCCATGGTTTATTGTGGTGTTTATCCCGCTGAGGGAGAAAAATTTGAAGATATTAGAGATGCACTAGAAAAACTACAGGTTAATGATGCAGCATTAGTTTATGATCCAGAAACATCAGCAGCCTTAGGCTTTGGTTTCCGATGTGGATTTTTGGGTCTCCTGCATATGGAGATTGTACAGGAACGATTAGAAAGAGAATTCAACTTAGCTCTAATTACAACAGCACCTAGTGTAATCTATAGGGTTACAAAATCTAACGGTGAAGTTGTGATGATTCAAAATCCTGCTAATTTACCACCGCCCCAGGAGATTTCAATGATGGAGGAACCCATTGTGAAGGCAGATATTATGGTGCCCAACACTTATGTGGGGTCGGTAATGGAGTTATGTCAAGAGCGTCGTGGAGAAATGAAAAATATGGAGTACATAGAGGAAACTAGGGTGGTACTTCATTATGAACTTCCTTTAAATGAAGTTATCTATGATTTTTTTGATGCATTAAAATCTAGAACTAGGGGTTATGGGTCTCTCGATTACGAATTTATAGGCTATAAGACCTCCAATCTTGTAAAACTTGATATTCTAATTCATGGGGAACAGGTGGATGCCTTATCCTTTATTGTCCACGAGAGCAAGGCCTACTCAAGAGGAAGAAGCATGTGTGAAAGACTAAAGGATGAAATCCCAAGGCATCAATTCGCTATACCAATACAGGCTTCTATCGGACAAAAAGTTATAGCCAGGGAAACTATAAGAGCCCTTAGGAAAGATGTGCTTGCCAAATGCTATGGTGGGGATATCTCTAGAAAGAAGAAACTATTAGAAAAACAAAAAGAAGGTAAAAAAAGAATGCGCCAGGTAGGCAGTGTAGAGGTTCCACAAAAAGCTTTTATGTCAGTGTTAAAACTTGATAGTTAAATTAATAGTGTAAGTAATGCGGGCATAGTTTGGCTATATTTGTACTTGTATCTTTTAAAATTACTAAAAGGTAAAAAACATAGCTTTCTATGCTTTTTAATTTCATGCAGTCGAGGTTAATAGATTTGCAATGAAGGGAGATAAAAATTTGAAACCCATTGGGATATACATTCATATTCCTTTTTGCCAAAAAAAATGCTATTATTGCGATTTTGTTTCCTATGATGGTAAAAATGAATTTATCGGACAATATATAGATTGCTTGTTAGAGGAAATTTCGCTTTACAAGGATTATATATCAAACTATAAAGTTGAAACAATTTTTTTGGGTGGGGGAACCCCTTCTATTTTAGGGGGAAAGCAATTATCATGTATAATTGATACCCTGGTTCAACATTATAATACATATGATAGGGTTGAAATAACCATGGAGGTTAACCCCGGACTTTTAAATAGGGAAAAATTGTTTAGTTATTATTCTAGTGGGGTTAACAGATTGAGCTTTGGCTTGCAGGCATGTCAAAACCATTTATTAAAAAGCATAGGCAGGATTCATAAATATGAAGATTTTGTTGCTAACCTTAAGGATGCTAGAGAGGTTGGGTTTGAAAATATAAATGCCGATTTAATTTTTGGACTTCCAAATCAAACAATAGTTGATTGGCAGAACTCCCTGAAAAAAGTTGTGGAATTAGAACTAGCACATTTATCTACCTATAGTTTAATTATTGAAGAGGGAACCCTATTTCGTGAATGGTTGGACAAGAAAAAGATTCAGCAAATCGATGAAGAAATAGAATTAGAAATGTATAACAAGGCAATAGATTACTTAACAGGTATGGGGTATCAACATTATGAGATATCTAATTTTGCAAAGGATGCTTATAAATGCAAACATAATATTGGCTATTGGAAGAACCAGGAATACCTTGGTTTAGGTGTGGCTGCCCATTCCCATATTAATAAAAAAAGGTTTAGTAATTTTGAGATATTGGAAGATTACTGTAAAAGCATTAGGGAAGGTAAAAAACCTCTTGAAAATGTAGAATCTATATCTATAAATGACGAAATTAGCGAAACAATGTTTTTAGGATTGAGAATGATGGAGGGCATATCTGTCGAGCAATTTAAAGCGAGGTTTGATATAAACCCTAAGGAAATATATGGTGCCAAACTAAAAAAATTAAAAGATAGACAATTAATTAATTACAACAATACATCTATAAGCTTGACCAGGACTGGGATTGCGTTAGCTAATCAGGTATTTCAGGAGATGATATTGGATTAAAAATAGAAATAAACTATTGACAAATAATAACTTAAATGATATTTTAAAATCAGAATAATTAGCACTCATCTAGATAGAGTGCTAATAATCTGGGGTGGTAATATGAGCTTGAATGAAAGAAAAATTAAAATACTTGAAGCTATTATCAATGATTATATTAACACGGCGGAACCTGTGGGTTCTAGAACTTTGTCAAAAAAATACAGTTTAGGTGTAAGTCCGGCCACCATTAGGAATGAAATGTCAGACTTGGAAGACTTGGGGTATTTGACACAGTTGCATACCTCTTCGGGAAGAATACCATCGGACAAAGGGTATAGGTTGTATGTCGATGATTTAATGGAGATAAAGGCCATTGCTGATTTGCAAAGGAAAAATATAAGGGGCAATTTATTGAAGGAGTTTGGCGAAGTAGAACAACTATTACAATATAGT
>CAZUTD010000013.1:0-1160 GCA_964623185.1 uncultured Clostridiaceae bacterium | reverse complement strand
ATTTCTCAGTTGACAAATTATACATCAGCAGTGTTGACACCACAGATTAAGGAGGATAAGATACAGCATATACAATTAGTACCCATTGATAAAAACACAATTATTATTATTATGGTTACTGATACTGGTATAGTAAAAAACCATACAATTAAGGTTTTTGAAGAAATAGAATTTGACCGTATTCAAAAAGTAACGAATTTGCTTAACCATAGGTTGCAGGGTATGACAATAAAAGATATCGAGGCAAAACTACTACAGAGTATAGAGCAGGAGCTTAAGGAATTTAATATTTTAATTGAATCAATAATACCAAAATTGTTAAATGTTTTAATAGGTATCGATGATGTAGAATTATTTTTAAGTGGAACAACAAATATTTTTAATTTTCCAGAGTATAATGATATTTTTAAGGCAAAAAGTTTCCTGACAATGCTGGAGGAAAAAGAACTTATAAAGGACCTTATTTCATCCACTGGAGACCAGGGTCTATATATTTCAATCGGAAGTGAAAATCCACATAAAGAGGCCCAGGATTGCAGTTTGGTGACAGCGACCTATAAGATAGATAATAAGATTGTAGGTAAATTATGTGTTATCGGTCCTACTAGGATGGATTACTCTAATGTGGTTGGTGTGATGAATCAAATCAGTCGCTATATAAATGAGTTATTAAGATCTAGATATAGGCAAAATAAATAGTGCGAAGTGCCAAGGGCATTTTGCACTCTATCTTTGCAAATTATTGATTTAAGAATATACAAGGTGGGTGGTAAATTTGATGAAAAACGGAGAAAAAACCAAGGCTAAGGCAACAAATCTGGAGGAATGTGATGAGGCAATTACAGGGCAAGAAGTACATAGCAATCTCCAAGCAGTTAAAGAACAAATGGAGGATGATAATAATATAGATATTGGGTATTTAAAAAATGCCCTAGAGGAAAAAGAGGAGGAAAGCAGGGAATATTACGATAGATTACTTAGGTTGCAGGCAGACTTTACGAATTTTAAAAAAAGAGTTGAAAAAGAAAAAAGTGATATTTATCTCTACGCTAATGAAAAATTAGCACTGGATTTGTTGGATATTATGGATAATTTGGAAAGAGCAATTGTGTCCCAGGGTGAGGACAAAGAAAATCCGCTATACACTGGTATACAATTGA
>CAZUTD010000012.1:2251-15500 GCA_964623185.1 uncultured Clostridiaceae bacterium | reverse complement strand
TTGGATTTTAGAGTTGATTTAATATCTAATATTGCAATAACATCTTTTACATTTATTGAAAATTCACCACCTAAATGCAAAATCATTTTTTTAAGCCTCCCTTTATCCTCTATACCAATTCTTTATTCTCTTGTTAATACTTCCCACCATACTATTATAACCTTTATTTGCTTTTAATAAAAGTTAATGCTATTTTTTTAGAAAAAGGCTCTCTATCCTGCCCTGGTTTACCTTAAATATTTTACACTCCTTCAAATTATCTGGATTAAACAAATCCGTTGTAGTAGTTGTTATAAAGGTTTGTATATTTCTTATATTTTGTATCAGGTATTTTTGTCTCTTTTTGTCTAATTCACTCATTACATCGTCCAATAAAAGTATAGGGTATTCCCCTACCTCCCCTTTTATTAATTCTAACTCTGACAATTTTAGGGAAAGAACTGCCGTTCTTTGTTGACCCTGTGAACCGTAATTTTTTACATCTATTCCGTTAATTTTAAATATCAAATCATCCCTATGTGGACCTACTAAGGTTAATCCTCTCCGTATTTCCTGGTCCCTTGTCTCTTGTAAGTTTTTTTTAAATTTAATAGCAATATCTTTTTGGTCCTCATCTTCTTTTATATCAAGATTGCTATCATAAATAATTTCAAGGTTTTCTAATTCTTCTGTTATTTTTCTATGCATCAACCTTGCTAGTATACCTATTCTTTTAATAAAATTCCTACGATAAACCATAATTAAGGCCCCGTTGCTGGCCAATTGTTCATCCCATATATCTAAATCAAATTTTTCACCCTTATAATCCCTTAATATTTTATTTCTCTGTTGAAGTATCTTGTTATATTGGTTCAATGTATAGTAGTATTTGGGCAAAACTTGAGAAATTTCATCATTCATAAATCTTCTTCTTTCACCTGGACCCTCTTTTATTATTTTTAAATCCTCAGGTGAAAATAAGACTACATTAAAAGAACCCAATAAATCCCCATACCTTGTTAGGGAAAGCTTATTAACTTTTATTCTTTTATTTGTCTTGTTACTTAAAATTATTTCTATATCAACCTTGTTGCTTATTTTTTTTATTTTTGTTTTTATATAGGCATTTTCCTTTAACATGTTTATAAGTTCCTGGTCCCTGCTAGTTCTAAAAGACTTGCCCATAGCCGAAACATAGAGAGATTCCAATACATTGGTTTTTCCTTGTGCATTTTCTCCCACTAATATATTTAATTTAGGATGAAACTGTAATTGAAGTTCTTTATAATTTCTATAATTAATCAGTTTTAACTCCTCTACAATCATTAATACCTAACCTCCTAATTTCACCCCGTAATATCAATCTTATACCAGCCTTATCTTAATATCTTCTACCTCAACCATATCTCCTAGCTTTATCTTTTTTCCTCTTTGCTTAACAATTTCCCCGTTAACCTTAACTTTACCATCAAGAATAATGATTTTGGCATGGCCTCCTGTAACAGCAATATCAGATATTTTTAATACCTGGTCTAGTTTTATAAATTCTCCTTCTATTTTTAATTCCTTATCCATATTTTTATCCCTCAATTCTATTAAATAATTCAAAATATTAACCCAGCATCTATATGCTGGGCTATACTAGTTAGATGATAATCTCACAGGTAAAATTAAATATATATAATTATCGTTTGATACGGGTTTTAATATTCCTGGACTTAGGTTTGTGGTAAATTCTAGGTATATTTCCTCTTCGTCCACTATCCTCAAGGCATCTACAAAATATTTTGAATTAAAAGCTATCTCTATATCGCTACCCTCCAGGTCTATATAAACCTCCTCATGCACCTTACCCAATTCTGAATTAGAAGTAATTGTTATTTTATTATCCCTAATATCAAATTTTATTAGATTATTTTTACCCTCTCTAGCTACCAAAGCAGCCCTCTCTATACTGTCTAGTAAAGATTTAGTATTCACTTTTACCTTGGTTTTATACTCTCTTGGTAATATTTGTTTGTAGTTTATAAATTCTCCCTCTAGTAACCTAGATATAACTTTTACATTATCCATAATAAATAGAACATGGTTTTTTGTTATAGTCATTTTTATATTATTATCATCATCAGGTATAATACGGTTCATTTCATTTAAGGTTTTTGCCGGTATGATAATTTTGTTATCTATAATAGGATCAATTTTCCCTTTTCTCAAGGCCAGGCGATAACCGTCCAAAGCTACCATATTTATATTATTTTCCTCAATTTCTATTAAGGCACCTGTTAAAACAGGTCTGGACTCATCCAATGATGTTGCAAATATTGTTTGTCTTATCATATCCTTAAACAAATCCTGTGGTATTTCATATAAGTTTTCTTCTTCTATTAGAGGTAATTCTGGAAAATCTTCGGCATCATAAGAAAAAATATTAAATTGGCTATTTTCACATTTTATGTAAACTTGATTGTTTTCTTGCAAAGATATTTCTATTTCTGCATCTGGTAGTTTTCTGATTATATCACTGAATAATCTAGCATCTACTACAAGAGCACCCTCCTCTAGACAGTTAACCTCTATTATATTTTCTATACCAATTTCCAAGTCTGTGGCCATTAGTTTTAAATAGTTGTCAAAAACCTCTATGTAAATGCCCTTCAGTATGGGTAGGGTGGTTTTAGAAGAAAGAGCCTTCTGAACAATATTAATACTGTTTAATAAAGTTTTTTGATGGCATAAAAACCGCATTTGTGGATATCCTCCTTTTCTATTTATATAAATATAATATAAAAATATAGTAGTAATAGTAGTAGGGCCTGTTACTTTGTGGATAAGTGTATAAAAGGCTTAAAAAAACAACTTGTTAGTATGTTATTAAAACCTTAATAAACTGGTGAGACTTATCCACATATACAGTAGAATCAAAATATTTTAAACTTATTAAAACTTATAAACAGGTTGATGTTGATTAAAAAGACTAATCACCTTTTAGTTCATTAATTATTTTTTCGATTTTTTCCTCTAAGAGGGGATCATTTTTTATATCATTTGTTATCTTGTTATGGGCATGCATAACGGTGGTATGGTCCCTGCCGCCAAATTCCAAACCTATTTGAGGTAAAGATAAATCGGTCAATTCCCGGGTAAGATACATGGCGATTTGACGAGGATAAGCAATTGCCCTAGTCCTTTTTTTCGATTCAAAATCCTCCATTTTAATATTGAAGGTATTAGAAGTAACTTCCTTGATATAGGGTACATTCAATTGTTTGTTCTTGGAGGAAAAGACTTCCTTCAATGCTTCACTTGCTAAATCTACTGTTATTTCGCTATTGGTAAGGGATGAATAAGCTACTATACGGATTAAGGCACCTTCAAGTTCCCTGATGTTTGATTGAATTTTTTTAGCAATAAAAAGCATGACCTCGTCAGGTATGTCTATTTTTTCCATTTGTGCTTTTTTTCTAAGTATAGCGGTTCTTGTTTCAAAATCCGGTTGCTGGATGTCAGTAATAAGCCCCCATTCGAATCTTGTCCTTAATCGGTCCTCCAGGGTAAGTATATCCTTGGGAGGGCGGTCGCTGGAAATAATTATTTGTTTATTGGATTCATGCAGGGCGTTAAAGGTATGGAAAAACTCTTCCTGGGTACTTTCCTTACCAGCAATAAATTGTATATCGTCTACTAGGAGTACATCTACTTTTCGATATTTGTTCCTAAATTCTACATTGCGATCATCCCGTATGGAATTAATTAATTCATTTGTAAAAGTTTCGGATGATACATAGGCAACCTTAGTTGTAGGATTATTTTGCAAAATATAGTGACCTATGGCATTCATTAAATGGGTTTTGCCAAGACCCACACCCCCATAAATAAAAAGTGGATTATAGGCCTTAGATGGAGATTCAGCAACTGCCACACAGGCTGCATGGGCAAAACGATTGCTGTTCCCTATAACAAATGTATCAAAAGTATATTTAGGATTTAATTGTAAATTAGATGAGCTATCAGTAAATTTACTATTTTTATTGTTTTTATTTATAGTCTTAATATCATCCGTAGGTACAATAATATTAATAGCAAAATCCCGGGATGTAATTTGTTTGATAGCATTACTAATCAGGGTAATATAACGAGAATTTAAAATATCTTTGATAAAATTACTAGGTGCTCCCAAAACTATGGAATCGCCTTCCAAAGTAATAGGTTCAATTTCTTTGATCCAGGTGTTGAAACTTACCACGGTTAATTCATTTTTGATTAAGACCAGAGTTTCTTCCCAAATCAGAGGTAGGTTGTTTTCCATTATACAAAATAACCTCCTATTCATATTTTGTTTTGAAGAAAAAAATAAGCATATATTTTAAGTAAAAATTAGAAAAATTATTATCTTATCCAAAGGGTTGTCCACAAATAAGGGAAAAAAAATATGTAAATAAAAAAATAAAGCTTATAATATTTATTAACATGGTTATTAATATTAATGTGGATAATTATAAAAAAGGAAAGTTTCTTTAATTATACAAAGATTTATTAACAATATCAACAGACAAAAATATATAAGTACTAAAGGCTTATATAAATATATAGGCAATGATGTTAAAAATAAAGATTAACTTATACACAAACATATCCACAGTCTGTGTATAAGTGTGGAAAATCTTAATTGTTTTATTAATATTATTAACAAGCAAATATATAATAACAAATTTGTGGAAAAAATTCAATGAAAAAATAAATTATCCACAAAAACAATCTAATTGTGGAAAGATTTTCATAGGCCTTAAGAAAAGGTTTTTTTCTTGACAGTTTTTATCAATACCGTTATAATCTACTTGTAGTTATGTTCAAATTTAAATTCTTGTCCCATATAATAGGGTAAAGGAAATTTATAAGCAACTTTGATATAGAATTATTTCTGAAGTGCTTGAGGGGGGTGTATTTGTGAAAAGGACATATCAGCCAAAAAACAGACAAAGAAGCAGAGAGCATGGCTTTAGGAAAAGAATGAAAACAAAAAGTGGAAGAAGAATATTGAAAAACCGCAGGTTAAAAGGCAGGAAAAGATTGACAGCATAAGGCCGCACAGTGTGGCCTTTTTGTATAGTTTATTTTAAAATATTGGAAATTAAAAAATATTTACTTTAAAGGGAGGATGGATAGGAGGAGGGAAATGAAGGCTGCCAATAGTTTAAAAAAAAATGACGATTTTCGAAGGGTATATAGACAAAAAAACTCAATAGCTAATAAATTATTTATTTTGTATATTAAGAAGAATGATTTGGATTATAGTCGGGCAGGCTTCACTGTTTCAAAAAAAATAGGTAAGGCTGTTGTTAGGAACAAGGTAAAAAGGCGTATGAGAGAAGTATATCGATTGAAGGAAAAAAATATAGTAAAGGGTTATGATTTGGTATTGGTAGCCAGGGAAAGATGCAGTGAGGCTACATACAAAGAGATAGAAAGTGGTATACTGCATATATTGAGGAAGAAAAATTTGATACTTAGGGCTTAAGGTTTGTTACTCTATTTGGAGAGAATAAAATGTCAAAGCTTTGTATATTGTTATTATCTTTTTATAGGAAATGGATTTCACCTTTAAAAAAACCATCGTGCAGGTTTTATCCTTCTTGTTCTCAATACAGTATTGAGGCTTACAAAACCTATGGCTTTTTTAAGGGCACTTATTTAACATTGAAAAGAATATTAAGGTGCAACCCCTTTCACCCGGGGGGGTATGACCCTTTAAAAAAAGAATAAATATAATTGGGGGGTTTTAGGTTTGAACTTTATCGCGCAACCATTGGGAGTTTTATTGAGGCTTATATATGATTTGATTGGTAATTATGGTATATCTATTATAGTTTTTACTATTATTGTGAAACTAATATTGGTTCCACTAACAATTAAACAAACTAAATCAATGAAGGGCATGCAAGAAATTCAGCCAGAATTGAAAAAGATACAGGAAAAATATAAAAATGATCAGGAAACAATGAATAATAAAATGATGGAGCTTTACAAAAAACATAATGTTAATCCTTTTGGGGGATGCTTGCCTTTATTAATTCAATTTCCTATTATAATAGGTTTGTTTACAGTTTTAAGAAGTCCCTTGAACTACGGTTTTGCGGAAGAAGTCGTAGGAACGGGTTTTCTTTGGATGTCAAGTTTATCCCAACCAGATTTATGGATACTACCAATATTAGCAGGGGCCGCCACATATTTGACCAGTGCAACAATGACTGTACCAGGGGCTCAACAAGATCCTACCCAAAATACAATGAAATATATATTTCCTATTATGATGATATGGATGAGTAGGTCTTTACCGGCAGGAGTTGCCTTATATTGGGTAATAAGCAGTTTGTTCCAAGTGATTCAGCAAGTTTTAATAAACAAACCCTATTCTAATTTAAAGGAGGGTTCTAATTAGTTATGAGATCAATAGAATCTGTGGGGAAAACAATAGAAGAGGCTATCCAATCGGGCCTCGAGGAATTGGGAAAAGAAAGAAAAGAAGTTGATGTTAAGATTCTGGAAATACCTGCTAAGGGTTTTCTGGGTTTTATCGGTGCCAAGGATGCAAAAGTAAGAATTTCTATTATAGATAATTCAGAAGAAGAAGTTAAGGAGTTTTTAAGGGATTTGTTTAGGGAAATGGGCTTGGATGTTAGAGTGGAGACAGTTTGTAAAGGGGATACCATTAATGTAAATTTGGAAGGTCCAAATATGGGCGTAGTAATAGGTAGACGCGGACAAACCCTAGATGCAGTCCAGTACTTGACAAGCTTGGCAGTAAATAAAAATAGGGATAAGTACTTAAAAGTTTTTATAGATACAGAAAACTATAGACAAAAAAGAGAAGAAACCTTAATCAGGCTTGCTAATAAAATGGCCAAGAAGGCAACAAAGATTGATAAGACAGTTGTTTTAGAGCCAATGAATCCTTATGAAAGAAGAATTATACACTCGGCACTACAGGGAAATCCCTTTGTGCAAACCTACAGTGAAGGGGAAGAACCTTATAGGAGGATTGCAATTACAGCTAAAAAATAAACCCAGTTTCTTAACTGGGTTTTCTTTTTTCTATTTATAGTTTTTTGTATTGTCTTAGGAAATCTTTGGTATAATAGGATTAGATTAAAATCTTATTTACTATCAATAAAGATAAAAGGTGTTTAAAAAATTTAGGGTCAAGCTAGACCTTAAAAATAAAATATATTTTATTAATCAAGCAGGGGTGAGAAAATGCTTTATATTGATGACACTATAGCCGCCATAGCGACAGCTTCCGGGGAAGCAGGGATTGGGATTGTAAGAATTAGTGGGGAAAAATCCCTAGATATAATAGATGATATTTTTATTTCAAAACAGGAAAAAAAATTAAGTTCTTATCCAGCTAGGAGGATAACATATGGATATATAAAAAACCCGGACAAGGGTCAAATAATTGATGAGGTCCTAGCACATTATACAAGGGGTCCCTATACATATACCAAGGAAGATGTGGTTGAAATAAATTGTCATGGGGGGACAATACCTCTTAAGAAGATATTGGAATTGATAATAAAAAAAGGGGCAAGGATAGCGGAGCCGGGGGAATTTACTAAAAGAGCTTTTTTAAATGGGAGAATTGATTTGGCCCAGGCAGAAGCTGTGAAGGACTTAATCAGTGCTAAAACTGAAAAGGGCTTTGATGTGGCATTGGACCAGCTGGAAGGAAGCTTATCGCAAAAAGTTGGGGTGGCCCGGCAAAAATTGCTTAACATGTTGGCCCATATACAGGTGTCCATTGATTTTTCGGAAGAGGATATAGACGAGGTTACCCTGGATTATCTATTAGAAGAAAGTTTGAGTCTTCAGAAGGATATAGGCTTTTTATTAAAAACAGCTGATACAGGCAAGATATTGAGGGAGGGTTTAAGTACCGTTATTGTAGGCAAGCCTAATGTTGGTAAATCATCTCTCTTAAATGCCCTATTGAGAGAATCAAGGGCTATTGTTACCGAGGTCCCGGGGACAACAAGGGATGTTATAGAGGAACATGTTAATATTAAGGGAATTCCTTTAAGAATAATTGATACTGCAGGAATAAGGGAAACAGATGATATAGTGGAGAGGATAGGGGTGGAGAGGTCAAAGGAGTTTTTTAACAAGGCAGACCTAGTTATTTTTGTCATAGATATTTCAACGGACTTGACCAAGGAAGATATTGAAATAATGGAGTTATTAAAGGATAAAAAGGCCCTGATACTGGTTAATAAAACAGACTTGCCTAAGAGGGCGGACTTGGAAAAAATAAAAAGCTATATAAAGGATAAAAGTTTGATTAAAATTTCCCTGGTAAAGGGAGAAGGCCTAGAGGAATTGGAGGATGCCATAGAAGACCTGGTATACCAGGGAGAGATTAGGGCAAAGGACAGCCTTATAGTGACAAATATAAGACATAAAAACTCCTTGGAGAGGGCCCTGCAAAGTATAATAGAGGGTATTGAAGCTATTGAAAAAAAGATGCCCTTGGACTTTGTTGAGGTGGATATAAAAAATACATGGGAGGCATTGGGTGAGATTAGCGGGGATACTGTAGCTGAGGATATTATTGACCATATTTTCAGTAATTTTTGCCTGGGGAAATAAGGAGACAGCTAAACTAAAAGCTTTTCTGTCTTTGGGCCGGCTGGTCATATTTTAAACTTTGCTACGGGATTTAATCTTTTCATTAAAATTTTTGGATGATGGGTAAGGTTTTATTGGACAAATAAAATATTTCCCGGGTTACATTAATATATTATTTTTACTGATTTCGGATAATTTCATAGGTTGCGGAGGAGAAAACAAATGAAACATCAATATAAGGCAGGTAATTATGATGTAGTGGTAGTTGGGGCGGGTCATGCAGGTTGCGAAGCGGCTCTAGCTAGCTCTAGGTTGGGATATAAAACAATACTTTTAACAATGGCCTTGGATGCTATAGCAGACTTGCCTTGTAATCCATCTATTGGAGGTACGGGAAAGGGACACCTGGTAAGAGAAATCGATGCCCTTGGTGGTCAAATGGGATTAAATATCGACAAGACATTTATTCAAAGCAAAATGTTAAACACTGCTAAGGGTCCAGCAGTTCATTCTCTAAGGACCCAGGCTGATAAGGCAAGTTATCATGTGGAAATGAAAAAAACCCTGGAAAACCAAGAAAATCTGACCCTGAGACAGGGTGAAGTTATAGATTTGATTGTAGAAGATAATAGGGTTAAGGCCGCCGTTACTAAAACTGGCGGAATATATTATGGTAAAACTCTTATATTATCAACGGGTGTATATTTAAAGAGTAAAATATTTATAGGGGAAATTAACTATGAATCAGGGCCCAATGGATTGTTTCCTGCTCAATTTCTTTCAGACAAATTAAAGGCTTTGGGTTGTAATATGAGGAGGTTTAAGACAGGAACTCCGGCAAGAATTCATAAGGATACTATTGATTTTTCAAAGATGGCCAAACAGGCAGGAGATAAGGAGATAAGTCCTTTTTCATTTTTAAATGATAGGTTGGAAATTGACCAGGAACCTTGTTGGTTAACACGGACTACAAAGGAAACAAAGAAGATAATTATGGATAATATCCATCGGTCACCAATGTATAGCGGGGATATTAAAAGCACAGGGGTAAGGTATTGTCCCTCAATAGAGGATAAAATCGTTCGATTTCAGGATAAGGACACACACCAACTGTTTATTGAACCAGAAGGCTTAAATACTAAGGAAATGTATCTCCAGGGTCTATCCACCAGTTTGCCTGAAGAAATACAGGAAATCATGATAAGAACAGTAATAGGTCTTGAAAATGTTAAAATCATGAGACCAGCTTATGCCATAGAATATGATTGTATAGACCCTATTCAACTAAAACCCTCCTTGGAATTGAAGCATATCGAAAATCTTTTTAGTGCTGGCCAGTTTAATGGGAGCTCCGGCTATGAGGAAGCAGCAGCCCAGGGCCTAATGGCGGGTATTAATGCGGTCTTAAAAATTGAGGGTAAAGAACCCTTTATATTGGATAGGTCCGAGGCCTACATAGGTGTTTTGATTGATGATTTGGTAACCAAGGGCACAAACGAGCCCTATCGGATGATGACATCTAGAGCTGAGTATAGGCTGGTTTTAAGACAGGATAATGCAGACTTAAGGTTAACACAAAAGGGTTATGAACTTGGCTTGGTAACAGAGGATAGGTATAATAGATACCTGAAGAAAAAACAAGAGATAAGTGAAGAAATGAAGCGATTAAAAAATACTATTGTTACGCCTGAAAAGACAAATCCTGTGCTGGAGAAATTAAATAGTACAACAATAAAAACGGGGATTTCGCTCTATGACCTATTAAAGAGGCCCGAAATAACCTATGATAATATTGAGCTGGTTGATGAAAACAGGCCCGGGGATATATTTAGGGATGCAGCCAAGCAATGCGAAATTTCTATCAAATATGAGGGTTATATAGAAAAACAGCTAAAACAGATAGATCAGTTTAAAAAACTAGAAAGCAGGACCCTTAGTCAGGATATAGATTATAGTTTGATAGAGGGACTAAGAATAGAAGCCAGACAAAAACTTAATGCTATAAAGCCTCTTTCTGTAGGACAGGCTTCCAGGATATCAGGGGTTTCCCCTGCTGATATATCAGTATTGTTGGTATATTTGGAACAAAGAAGGAGACAAAAAGTGGAGGAATAGACCATGGAATTATATGAAATTTTATATGAGGGCAGTAAACAAATGGGTATAGAGATAGGGGAAGAGGAGGTCAGGGCCCTATTAAAATATAAGGAAATATTATTGGAATGGAATCAAAAAATGAATTTAACTGCTATTAGGGAGGAAAGGGAGGTTATAATAAAACATTTCCTTGACTCCTTATCCTGTGTTAAGGTAAAACAGTTGAAGGGGAGTGGAAAAATCATTGATGTGGGGACGGGTGCTGGTTTTCCAGGTATCCCCCTTAAACTTGTTTTGCCGCAATTACAATTAAGCCTCTTGGACTCCCTAAATAAGAGAATTAACTTTTTAAAAGAGGTGTCGCTCCAACTAGGGCTCGAAGGGATAGAGTTTATCCATGGCAGGGCCGAGGATTACGGGAGGGATAATGATTATAGGGAAAAGTATGATTATGCTGTAGCCAGGGCTGTAGCACCCTTGAACATATTAGCAGAATATTGTTTGCCTTTTGTTAGGGTAGGGGGGTATTTTATATGCCAGAAGGGAAGGGATCTGGACAATGAAATACTAGAGGCTAAAAAGGCCATAAATCTTTTGGGTGGCAGGTTGGTTGACAAAATGGAGATAGAGCTTCCCTTTAGCGATATTATCCATAGTATATTGGTAATAGAAAAGGTAAAAGCTATGCCGACAAAATACCCAAGAAAAGCTGGAAAACCTACTAGAAATCCTATCAAATAGGGTTTTTATAAATAATTTGTAAAACGAAAAAGCTTTTTTAAATTGATAAAAGGAAGGAGTTAAACTCTTTTTATAGAATAAATAGTAGATATATAAAGACGGACAAGCCCTTATTGAAGATGCAGGGGGCCTAGAATTTGTTATACTTGAGTTAAGAAATGGGAATTTGTATGAGCTTTGGACAAATATATTTTGGCAGATAGCGGATTTCAGTTAGTATTTTTGCTAGACAAATGATTTATTACTGAGAATATGCTTAGTGGTGGCCAGGACCCTTATTAAACAAAGGCGAATTCCTTAAAGAAGAGGGGGAACGGGATGGGTAATGCAGAAAAAAAGGTCTTAGAAATAGCTATAGAATCAGTTATTTCTAATCCCTATCAACCTAGGAAAAGTTTTTCACAAACAAGCCTTCAGGAGTTAAGTCAATCCATAAAAGCTTATGGTGTACTTCAACCGATAAATGTCAGACGGATAGGGGAAGAAAAATATGAGTTGATAGCAGGTGAAAGAAGGGTGAAGGCTGCAAAATTAGCTAGCTTGTCAACTATACCCGCAATTATTAATACTGAATTTAATGATAAGGATTCTGCTGTTTTAGCTATTATTGAAAACTTACAAAGAGAAGATTTGAATTTTTTGGAGGAAGCCAAGGGTTATTCAAATTTAATAGAAGACCATGGATTAACTCAGCAGGAACTTGCCATGCAAATAGGCAAAAGCCAATCTACCATTGCAAACAAATTAAGGATACTTAGGCTGGATGATGAAATAAAGGAAAAAATATTGGAAAATGACTTGACAGAAAGACATGCAAGGGCTCTTTTAAAATTACCAGATAAGGAGCTGCAATTGTTAGTCCTAGACAAAACAATTAAAAATGACCTAAATGTTAAGGGAATAGAGGAATTAATACAGGGGATGTTAGAAAGCCTGACGGCTGAAAAGGAACCTAGTTTAAAACAGAAAATAAAAAGTTTTATGAATTATAGGATCTATGTTAATACCATAAAGCAGGCTTATGAAGCGATAAAGGACAAACAGGAAAAAGTTGAGTTCAAACAGGTGGACAGGGGCGACTTTGTGGAAGTGATTGTAAAAATTCCCAAGGAATAATAAAAAAACGACAAGGATGAAAAAGATTACTAGAAAAAATAGTAATCTTTTTTTGAAAAAAAATGATAGATTAATTTGGGGCTTAGACCCTATTAAAAAGGGTTAAAAAACCTATCACAATAAAAATTATTCCTGAGGTTCTTTGCAAATAAATAGGAGGTATATACCTTGTTAAAAAGGCACCCAGGAAAACACCAACAAAGGAGGAAACAATTAAGGCTAAAGAGGCTCCAATAAAAACTGGCCAAAGGCATTTGAATTGTGTGGTAAGAAGCATGGTTTGAATTTGTGTTTTATCACCCAGTTCCGCTATAAAGACAATTAAAAAAGTTGACAATATAATTTTTAACAATTAATAGCCTCCCTTTATTTTTATTGTATAAACAATCTATATTCTATTAAGGCTTAGAATATTAATAAAAAAACAAAAAAAAGGATATGTAATAAAATAACTCTTGTTCCAAAGAAGGAAAACAGAAAAACT
This sequence comes from uncultured Clostridiaceae bacterium, assembly GCA_964623185.1. Classification (GTDB taxonomy): domain Bacteria; phylum Bacillota; class Clostridia; order Peptostreptococcales; family Natronincolaceae; genus CAYMGQ01. Next base: position 2,464 of record CAZUTD010000012.1, on the reverse strand, counting down.
TTTAGAAACTTATATAGTATAAAAATAGAATCCATAGTTTAAAAGGGGGAGATTTCAATTGGCTAAAGTAGTGGCAGTTTTCAATCAAAAAGGTGGGGTGGGAAAAACAACTACAAATGTTAACCTAAGTGCTTGTATAGCGGATAGGGGAAAGAAGGTTTGCGTTATTGACATTGATCCCCAGGGCAATACCACCAGTGGTTTTGGTGTTGA
>CAZUTD010000012.1:0-2241 GCA_964623185.1 uncultured Clostridiaceae bacterium | reverse complement strand
TTGGAATATAGTATTTATGACTTGTTGGTCGATGGGGTAAACCTAAGAAAAATTATAATAGAAACAAAATATGAAAACCTTGACTTGGTACCATCTAGCAGTGAATTGGCGGGTGCAGAAATTGAATTGGTATCCTTAGATGATAGGGAAAGAAAACTGAAGGCGGCAATTGATGAGATTAGGGATGAATATGATTATATCTTTGTAGATTGTCCCCCCTCCTTGGGCCTGCTGACAATAAACTCCCTCTCGGCTGTGGATAGTGTCTTGATACCCATACAATGTGAGTACTATGCCCTAGAAGGTGTTAGCCAATTGATGAACACCATCCACCTAGTAAAACAAAATCTGAACCCAGAATTGGAAATACAGGGAGTAGTCCTTAGCATGTTTGACGGAAGAACCAATTTATCAATCGAGGTAGTCCAGGAGGTTAAAAATTATTTTAGGGGTAAGGTATATACCACTATTATTCCTAGGAATGTAAGATTGGCGGAGGCGCCCAGTCATGGCCAACCCATTATTTATTACGATAGCAAGTCAAAAGGGGCCGAGGCCTATAGTGATTTGGCAGAGGAATTTATAGAAATGGAAGAGGAGGTGATATAAATGGCAAAACCGGCTAGGAAAAAGGGATTGGGAAAGGGCTTGCAGGCTTTGATACCTCAAATAGATAAAAAAGAACTCTATGATGAGGTGAAGAAAGAAGATAGGGTTAAGGACTTAGACATTAACAGGATTTTTCCAAATGAAAACCAACCACGAAAAGATTTTAACAGGGAAAAACTTGAGGAACTAGCAGAGTCGATAAAAAACCACGGATTAATCCAACCAATAGTAGTGATAGAGGTAGACAATGGTTTTATGATTGTTGCGGGCGAAAGAAGGTGGAGGGCGGCTAGAATAGCAGAGTTAAAAAAGATTCCCTGTATAATAAAAAACTACAAGGAACAAAGTTTAATTGAGGTTGCAATTATAGAAAACATTCAGCGCCAGGAGTTAAATATTATGGAGGAGGCAAGGGCCTATAAATATATTATCGAGACATATGGTGTAACCCAGGAGGAATTGGGGCAGGCGATTGGTAAAAGCCGATCCTATATAGCAAATATTTTGCGTTTATTACAACTGGATGATAAGGTCATGGAAATGATTATGGATGATGAGATATCACCAGGGCATGGGCGGGCCTTATTGGGTCTTGGCAAGGGTGATAAACAATATGCAATGGCCCAAAAAATAGTCAGGGACAACTTAAATGTTCGCCAGGTTGAAAAACTAATGAAAGACCTATCGGAACCAAGGCAGGCAAAAACAAAAGAAAAAGATATTATGATTACTGCCCTAGAAGACAATCTAAAAAAGGTATTTGGAACAAAGGTCAGTATAATAAAGGGAAGGAAAAAAGGAAAAATTGAAATAGAATATTATGGCCAGGATGATCTAGATAGGATTTTAAGTTTGCTGGACATGGTCAACTAATGTTTCATGTGAAACATTAAAATCCAGTTTAAAACATTGGGGTGGCAAGGCCTTTTTCAAGACAAAAACCCGATGAATTGGGAATTGTAAAAAACTACAAAGAAAAGACAACATAGGATAAGGGAAAGAATATGCTATAATAGGTATTAAATAAATGCAGCAAAAAGGGGGAGATAGGAGTGATTTATTTAGATAATGCAGCGACCTCTTTTCCGAAACCAGAGGGGGTATATGATGCTGTTTTAAATAACATGAGAAACTATGGGGCAAACCCAGGACGGTCGGGACATAAGCTAGCCCTTGAGGCAGGCAGGGTGATTTACAGGGGAAGGGACCTGGCCTGTCAATTGTTTAAAATAGATAACCCCATGCAGATTATTTTTACATCCAATGCAACAGAGGCGTTAAACTTAGGTATAAAGGGGGTCTTGCAAAAAGGGGACCACCTTATAACTACAAGCATGGAACATAATTCAGTATTAAGACCGGTTAAAGCACTTGAAACTTTGGGAGTGGAAAATACGGTCGTGGAATGCAATAAGCAAGGGGTTTTGGATATAGAAAATATAAAAAAGGCTATAAGGGAAAATACTAAACTCATAGCCCTTACGCATGGTTCCAATGTTACAGGCACAATAATGGATATAGGTAAAATAGGCAGGCTTGCTAGAGAAAACAAGGTCCTATTTCTGGTGGATGCTGCACAAACTGCAGGGATTTATGATATTGATGTTGAAAAAATGAATATTGACCTCCTAG
>CAZUTD010000011.1:8484-15657 GCA_964623185.1 uncultured Clostridiaceae bacterium | reverse complement strand
AAACATCTATATCACTCCTTAATAAAATGTAATATTGCTTTTTCTACTTTTGATAAATCCACCTGTGTGTTTATACAAGGCCCTTCCGGCCTTTTGTTAATAATCGCTAATATGGGTATCTTCTTTACATCCATTAATCCACTGAACAAATCTCTTTCACATGCAATGGCAATTATGGCTTTAGGCCTAATATCACCTATTACTTTTCTGGCCAAGGTCCCACCTGTAACAATTTTAAATTCAACCCCGTACTTCTCTTTCAAATTCAACAAACTATCAACATCACATTGTCCGCATCTTTTACAGTTATTTGTGTCGTTTGTAATCTTATGGGGGCAAAAAGCTTTTTGTAAACAATGTGGTGATAAGATTAGTACTTCCTCCCCCCTAAAACTATATCTATTGCCTAGTATAAACTGGTTATTTATTTTCGTATAAATGCCCCTAATCACATTCTTATCATATCCCATAGTTTTTGCCATTAAAACAATTATAGGATAAATAATAGCAATAAATGTTTCTACAATGTTTTTTGCAATTCTAGGTACCTTTTTATTATGACATAGGAAACCTATAGTGATAACCGTTAAAATTATAGCCATGGCAATAATACTTAAAGTAAATATACCGATAAACATTATGAGAAAATGCAATACTTGATTTGCATGAAAGGTTAACCAAAGTAAAATTGTGGTCATACCCAATACAATTATCAGCATAGCTAGCAACAAAAAGGTCAACAATTTAGTGGATCTATCATTAGTAAGTATATTATTCATTTGAATAGCCTAGTATAACATTTTCATCTATTGTATTTCCCACTAGGAAATCCCTAACAGTCAATCTTTTACCCCCACTAAATTGTACTTCTTCAATTATTAAGTTGTTTTTGCCTGTTGAGACGATAATTTCATCCTTTGTTATTTCTATAATTTTGCCCGGCAGTTCAGATGCGTTACCCCTAGCGACTCTGCTTTTCCAAATTTTCATATTCCTATCCTTGTAGGTTGTATAAGCAACAGGCCACGGAATTGTACCCCTAATTAAATTGTGTATCTCATCCGCTGTTTTATCCCACTTAATATTTCCCAGGTCTTTTGTAAGCATAGGTGCATAAGTAGATTTTTTATGATCCTGTTTTATCCTAGGCGCACTTCCCTTTTCTATCAACTTTAATGTTTCTCCTAACGCATTACTTCCTAATAACGACAAGCGATTGTGTAATTCCCCAGCAGTTTCATTTTCCCCAATACGAAGCTCTTTTTTTAAAATCATGTCGCCTGTATCTAGGCCCTCTTCCATATACATTGTTGTAATACCTGTAGATGCCTCACCATTAATAATTGCCCATTGGATAGGACCAGCGCCCCTATACTTAGGGAGGAGAGATGCATGTACATTTATACAGCCCAGCGGGGGAATGGATAACACTTCTTTAGGTAAAATATTTCCATAAGCGACCACAATTATTATATCGGGTTCAAGTTTTTCTAATATTTCTATAGTCTCTCTTTCCCTTAAACTATGTGGCTGGTACACCTGCAAATTATGTTTTAAGGCCATTTGTTTAACGGGAGGCATGGTGATTTTTTTACCCCTTCCCTTTGGCCTATCAGGTTGAGTAACAACTTTCAATACATTATAATCTTCCTCAATTAAAATTTGTAATGAAGGAACAGCAAAATCCGGAGTTCCCATAAATACTATTTTCATTTTTATCACCTCAAATTATATCCTCATCCACTACTCTATCAATAAATAAAATTCCATTAAGGTGGTCTACTTCGTGGCATAATGCCCTGGCAAGTAAACCGCTTCCATTTATTGTGACTTCTTCACCTTTGCTATTTAGGCCTTTTACCTTAACCTTATCAGGACGGATCACATCACCTGTTCTATTGGGAAGGCTGAGGCAGCCTTCTGAGTCTACTTGTTCCCCTTGCATTTCTATAATTTCTGGATTTATAAGCTCTATCAAGCCTTCTCCTATGTCTATGATAATTATCCTCTTTAAAATTCCTACCTGGGGGGCTGCTAATCCAACTCCTTCAAATTCATACATTGTTTCTGCCATGTCTTTCAGCAAGGTGTGTATTTTGTCATCAATTTTGTTGACCTGCCTAGAAATCTTTCTCAATATCGGATCATCATCCTGCCTTATTATCCTAATAGCCATTTTACTCCTCCTAACTAAATCCCCATTGTATATAATGGATTCATGTCAATATTTATAGTAATTCCATTGGGAACAAACTTTTTCCTATTTTCTATTAGTAAATATTTTATGGTAAATTTTAAGAAATTGAAAGGCACATCAATATCCTTTAGGAGTAACTGGTATCTGTAACTTTGATTTACTCTGGGGACAATGCCCGGGTTTGGCCCAAATACAATCTCATCATACCTATTATATCCCTTTGCCTTCAATATATATTTTATACTATCTGCAATCTTTTGAGAAGCTGTTGAAACAAGGCCCAGGTTTTTACCACTAAAACTTATACTAATCAGTCGAACAAATGGTGGGTATGAATATTCTTTTCTAATAGGCAATTCTTCCTTATAAAAAGCACTATAGTCATGATTTGCTGCTGCCTGAATGCTATAATGTTCTGGGTTGTAGGTTTGAATTATTACCTTGCCTTTTTCATCCCCTCTGCCTGCCCTACCAGCCACTTGTGTAATTAGCTGAAATGTTCTTTCCGAGGCCCTAAAATCTGGTAGATTTAACGAGGTATCCGCATTTACAACACCAACAAGTGTAACATTGGGAAAATCTAATCCCTTTGTAATCATTTGAGTTCCAACCAGAATATCTACCTTACCTCTTTTAAAATCATCCAAAATTTTTGCATGTGATCCCTTTATGCTTGTGGAATCAAGATCCATCCTAGCAATAACAGCACCAGGAAAATGTTTTTCTACAAGATCCTCTATTTTCTGTGTTCCTATCCCATCATATATTATATTACTATTATTACATGATGGGCAAAATTTAGGTTCTTCCTGACTTTTACCACAATAATGACATTTTATATTTCTCATGTCCTTATGATGGGTCATACTAATATCACAATTAGGACATTTTATAACATATCCACATTTCTTGCAAGAAATAAAGGTCGAAAATCCTCTTCTATTCAAAAAAAGTATTGTTTGTTTTTTTTCATTAATATTCTTTTCAACTAGCCCCAGAAGTTTTCTGCTAAAAAATCCCGTATTACCATAATTTATTTCATCTCTCATATCAATTATCTCTACATCAGGTAAAGATGATACAGTCACCCTTTTTAGAAGTGTATAGATAGAGTTTCCCTTATTTTTACTTTCAAAATAGGTTTCGATAGACGGTGTAGCTGAACCCAAAATAACAATAGCCTTTTCATTTTTCATTCTAAAATTTGCAATCTCGGCCGCATGATATTTAGGATCAAGATCAGATTTATAAGTGTTTTCGTGCTCCTCATCGATGATAATCATTCCAAGCCTATCAAAAGGTGCAAATATTGCTGACCTTGCACCTATAGCAATATTTACCTTTCCTTCTTTTATTCTACGCCATTCATCGTATCTTTCTCCCTCCGAGAGATCACTATGAAGCGTCGCTATTCCATCACCAAACCGACCATAGAATCTCTCTATGGTTTGGGGTGTCAAAGCTATTTCAGGGACTAATATAATCCCCTGCTTGCCTTTACCTATAATTTCCTCCATAAGTTGTAAATATATTTCTGTTTTACCACTACCCGTTACACCATGAAGTAAAACAAGCTTAGGTATTTCATCATAAATGTATTCAGTAATTTCATCAATTACCTTTTTCTGTTGCAAATTTGGGTCTACTTTAGGATAATGTTTAAAGGTTACATTTTTAAAGGGGTCCCTTTTATATTCTCTATCCTCTAAAATGATGTGCCCTTTGGATGCTAGAGAGTTTATGGAAGTTCTGTTTACTCTTAATAGTTCCATTAATTCCCTCGTGGGACATTCCTTATTTTGATTTAGAAATAAAACTATCTCTTTTTGCCTTTTAGCATTTTTTAAACTGTTTAAAATATCTTCCAATTTCGTTTTTGGTATATTTATTCTAGCATACTGCTGGGTTTTTGTTTTTACCCTGGATGAAATTTCATAATCTATTTTAATTATATTGTTATCTTTCAAGCATAAAAGACTATTGCTTATATTCCTGCTAGGTAACCCACTATATAGCCTATCCAATGTTATTTTCCCACCATGGGCCTCGATACATTGCAGGATTCCAATCTGTATAGTGGAATTTTCTCTAACTTTAGAGCTCCAATCTTTATCAATTAATGATATAATCTTTTTTTCCCTATTTATTATTCCAGCTGGAATAATACAGTGTATGGCCTCTATGTACTTGCATAGATATTTTCTTTTTAACCACCCTACCATTTTAATTTGTTTATCACTAAGGATAGGATTGTCATCAATAGGGTATAATATATCCTTTATTTTATACTGAATTTTCTTTTTCATTTTTATATTCATTATATATGCTTCTAATTTTTTATTGCCTATGCCAAATGGCACCATCACCCTCATACCTTTTTTAATAGCCAATTTTAAATCATCAGGAATTCTATAATCAAAAATCCTGTCAGTTTGCAAACTTCTATTGTTAACTATAACCTGAGCTACGCAAATTTCTTCATTCATACCATCACTCCTCATATCCTGGCAACTAGCTATTAGCTATTATTATATCAAATTTTTAGTCCAAATAAAAAGATTAACATAAAATGAAAAAAAGGACTAAGTTTAGCCCTTGTAAATTGTTTTACTTCCTTTATCCTTATAAATAAAAATAATTCTTAAAGCAACTCTTTCATCCTTGTTAAAATATCATGAGCAACATCTATTTTATTTGCCTTATCTAGTTTTGTCACTTGCTTATTTTTGTCAATCAGATAAACAATATTTGTTTCCGTTCCAAAGCCAGCACCTTCTTGGGTTATATCATTTGCTACAATAAGATCTAGGTTTTTATTCATAACTTTTTTCATGGCATTATCTACTATATTCTCAGTTTCTGCTGCAAAACCAATTAATATTTTATCATTTTTTATTTTACCAAGCTCAAATAAGATATCTGGATTTCTGACTAGGTCTATCGATATGTCGCCTGTCATTTTCTTTATCTTATTTAGTGAAATATCTCTTGGTCTATAATCTGCTACAGCAGCGGCTTTTATTATTATATCCTGTTCATTGAAACGGGTCATAACAGCATCATACATATCCAAGGCGCTTTTCACCTGTATTATTTCCGCACCATGGGGTTTTAACAAGTTGGTTGGACCTGACACAAGCGTTACCTTGGCACCTCTTTTGTAAGCTGCTTCTGCTAAAGCATAACCCATCCTACCACTAGAATGATTGGTTATGTACCGAACAGGGTCAATAGTCTCCATAGTTGGTCCTGCGGTAATTAAAATCCTTTTCCCAATAAGGTCCCTTTTATTTTCTTCAGCTTTTATGACATGTCTAACAATATCTTCAATTTTTGCTAATTTGCCTATCCCAACATCACCACAAGCTAATCTACCCGCTTCCGGTGGTATAAACTCGTAGCCTAATTTGAGTAGTTTCACCATATTTTCTTGAAATGTTTCATTCATATACATGATTGTATTCATAGCTGGAGCAAATATTATCCTTGCAGTTGATGCCATTATGGTTGTAGATAACATATCATCTGCAATTCCATTAGCAACCTTTCCAATAATATTAGCAGTTGCAGGTGCAACAATAAGGATATCAGCTTTTTGGGCAAGTGAAATATGCTCGATGTCCCAATATCTTGGTGTTTCAAAAAGATCTGTAATAACCGGATTTTGGCTTAGGGCTTGAAAGGTATGTGATTTAACAAACTTCAAAGCAGACTCTGTCATAATGACATTGACATTAGCCTTAAGTTTTTTTAATTGGCTAACAAGGTCACAAGCTTTATAAGCTGCTATACCCCCTGTCACCCCAACAACAATATTTTTTCCTTCTAACATATTTAGTCAGCCTTTCTATTTTTATCTTCAAAAGTTGAAGTATATCTTCCATAATTTCCTGTATTGCTATAGAAACGGGTTTATGCGAAATTGGTTCTACTTTAGGCTCTTTCCCATCTATTAATTGCCTAGCTCGTTTTGCTACCGCAACAACTAGGGTATATCGACTATCTACTTTTCTCATTAAATCGTTTGTTGATGGATGCAACATAATATTTTTCCTCCTTAAAATTTCTTCTTTAATTCATTATAAATTCTGCTCACTTTACACTTCTCTGCCTGGATAATTGACTCCACATCTCTTATAGCTTTTTCTATATCATCATTTATAATAGCATAATCATATCGGTCAATTTGTTGTATTTCTTCGATGGCACAACCATACCTTCTTTCAATATCTTGCTGACTTTCAGTACCCCTGCCAACAATTCTTCTTTTTAGCTCCTGTAACGATGGCGGTAAAATAAATATAAAAACCCCATCTGAAAATTTCTCCTTGACCTGTAATGCACCCTCAATATCTATCTCCAATAAAACATCTTTGCCTTTACTTAGATTTTCTAATACATAATTTTTAGGTGTGCCGTAATAATTTCCATAAACCTGAGCATATTCCAAAAGTTGATTATCCTTAATCATATTTTTAAATTCATCTTTTGAAACAAAAAAATAATTTTGACCCTCCATTTCACCCTGTCTAGCTAGCCTCGTTGTGGCAGACACCGAAAATATTATATTGGGTCTTAAGTTAAGCAATTCCCTACATATGGTTCCCTTTCCAGTCCCTGAAGGACCAGAAATAACAATTAGTAGCCCCCTCTTTTTCATTTATATCTCCTCTTTCATGACTTACTCTTCTTCAGCATTCATTTCCATATCCTTATTTAAGTCTTTTGTGGTTAATCGTTGTGCCACCGTCTCGGGCTGAACTGCAGATAGGATAATATGATCACTATCCGTTACAATTACTGCTCTTGTCTTACGACCATAGGTAGCATCGATTAACATTCCCCTATCCCTGGCCTCTTGAATAATTCTTTTGATGGGTGCAGATTCGGGACTAACTATAGTAATTATTCTACTTGCTGAAACAATATTACCAAAGCCAATATTAATGAGTTTCATTGCTAAACCTCCCTATTAT
>CAZUTD010000011.1:6626-8474 GCA_964623185.1 uncultured Clostridiaceae bacterium | reverse complement strand
AGCCAATATTAATTAACTTTATATTCATAGTTCTTCCTCCCTATTCTATATTTTGTACCTGTTCCCTCATTTTCTCCAATTCGCTTTTTATATCAACTACTATGTTAGAAACCAGCAAATCATTCGCTTTCGAACCAATTGTATTTATTTCTCGGTTCATTTCCTGTATTATAAAATCCTGTTTCCTTCCCACGGCTTCCTTTTGCTTCATAGTATTTTTAAATTGATCTATATGACTATAAAACCGAACAATTTCTTCAGTTATATTGCTTTTATCTGCAAACAAGGCTACTTCTAATGCCAACCGATTTTCATCAATTTCTATCTCATCATCCACTAATTCTTTTATTCGATTAAGCAACCTTTCCCTATAATCAACCACAATATTTTCTGTTCTAGCCTCAACATTTTTAATTAATTCCTTTAATGTTTCCAACCGCATTAATAAATCATCCTCTAGCTTTTTACCTTCGGCTTTGCGCATTTCATACAAATCCATAAGCGCATCATGAAGGGATTCTTTCAGTAAAGACCAAATAAGATCGTTATCCTCATCTCTTTTTTCTAGTTGCAGGACATTTGGAAAGTTTGCAATAGTTGAAACACTTATATCATTTTCTATTTTAAGTTTACTATGAATCTCATCTAGGGCTGATAAATACTCATTGGCCAAGGACATATCTGTGATTACCCTTGTATCACCCTCCCCGAGATTTTTGTAGTTAATACATATCTCAACTCGTCCCCTGGTAATATATTTTTTAACCAGTTGCCGTATATTACCCTCTAAATAATTGAAGCTTCTAGGCATTTTAATATATAAATCTAGATATCTGTTGTTTACTGTTCTAATTTCAATGCTAAACTGTTTACACTCTTTTTGTATCTCATCTCTACCAAAGCCAGTCATACTTATTAACATATATTCCATCCTTCCCCTTTTCCTGCCTCTAATATTTTATATCGCAGTTTATAAAATTTCAAGCTCGTTTAGTAATTTTTTTAAAATTCCTAAATAGAAATTAAAATCAAACACATTGTCTCCATTTTTTTTACCTTTTTTTACACCCCACTTTTTTATTCTATCCTTTGTTATAAAATTCATTTATTTAACCGCTATTGTTTCTAATATTTAAAGCATACTAATATTATCGATACAATGCAATAGTTTCCCATTAAAAGCCCTGACTTTTTTTGCATTGGTTAAAATTTTGTGCTATATTATGATTACAAAAACTATGGGAGGAATAGATTATGGCACTAGATGGATTAGTGATAGCTGCTTTAGTTCATGAGTTTAACGACCTAAAATCCTACAACAGAATTGAGAAAGTATTCCAACCCGAAGCCGATGAAATTATTATATATATACGGGGTCGGGGTAAAAATTTAAAACTTTTGCTGTCCGCGAGCAGTAATTATCCAAGGGCACATTTTACAAACCAAGATAAAGAAAATCCTGCAACTCCCCCCAATTTTTGCATGTTATTGAGAAAACATTTGCAGGGTGGCAGGATTGTTGATATACAACAGCCAGAATTCGAACGAATAATTAAATTTAGAATTGAAAGTTTGGACGAATTAAATTTAATTAAATCAAGAGAACTAATTATAGAAATAATGGGACGTCATAGCAATATTATACTTGTGGACAGTGAAAATAACATCATTATTGATAGCATCAAAAGGGTTCCACTTGATATCAGTCGTTACCGACAGATACTCCCCGGATTAAAATATACCATGCCCCCATCTAGCAAGAAAATCAGCCCATTTATTTGTACTAATTTTGAAAGCTTTGCAAATCAGCTTTCAGATTTTTCCCAAATAACTATAATTAAATCACTC
>CAZUTD010000011.1:5274-6616 GCA_964623185.1 uncultured Clostridiaceae bacterium | reverse complement strand
ATGGTGCGTTTAATGGTATCTCCCCCCTAATAGCTAGGGAGCTTGTGCATTTATCTAACCTTGATGAAGAAATTTTAGTAAATAATATTTCTAACATCGATTTGAAAAATTTGTTTTTATCCTTTTCATCAATAGTAAAGAAAATAATTTCTCACAAATATACTCCCTCTATATATATAGATAACACCAGCGGTGCTTATATTGATTTTAGCGTAGTAGACCTGCAGCATCTTTGTTTTCTCAACAAAAAAAACTTCCCATCTGTTAGTGGTATGTTAGAAGAATTTTATAACACTAAAGATCAAAGAGAAAGAATAAAACAAAAATCTTATCATTTAAGGAAAACTGTAAATACCAAGCTTGAAAGGTTGTACAAGAAACTCCAGAACCTTGATCGCGATTTCAAAAAAGCTAGAAAGTCAAGTGATTATAAAATCAAGGGAGACCTTTTAACAGCCAACTTATACCACATGCAAAACAATCAAGAGATTGTGGAGTTGATAAACTATTATGATGATGACCAAGCTACCATGCAAATTAAATTAGATAAGAGGTTGTCACCCTCGCAAAATGCACAGAATTATTACAAAAAATATAATAAGTCTAAAATTGCACTTATAGAGATACAAAAACAGCTCGAAAAAACTAGGAATGAAATTAAATATTTAGAACAAACTGCCCTGAATATTGACCAGTCCACTTATTTATCGGATTTGTTTGAAATACACATTGAATTAATGGAGACCGGTTACCTTAAAAAACCCATCGTTAAAAAAAATATTGCTAGCCATAAAAAAACCGGATATCTTAAATATCGTTCTTCCGATGGCCTAGATATTTTGGTAGGTAAAAACAATAAACAAAATGATGAAATCACTTTTAAAATTGCATCCAAGGAAGATTTATGGTTTCATATTAAAGATATGCCAGGCTCGCATGTAATTTTGAGGATCAAGAGTAAAGATTACACAGACAACACCATCCACGAGGCCGCAAAGCTAGCCGCTTACTATAGCAAGGCAGGAAACACCCCCGGGATTTCTGTTGACTATACAAGGAAAAAAAATGTTCGCAAGCCAAAAGGTGCAAAACCAGGTATGGTTATCTATAGTGATCATTCAACAATTAGAGTTGAAAAAAACACAAACTCTATAGATGATATCCAACAGTTAGATTAATATTTTCTAAAGAAACCTATGCAAATAACTGACATAGGTTTCTCTACACTTTTTCTATAATAACATAGTTATCTTCATCTACTTCTTTTAAATGCACACTAACTATCTCATCCCTAGAAGTTGGTACATTCTTCCCCACATAATCTGCACGGATTGGTAATTCC
>CAZUTD010000011.1:0-5264 GCA_964623185.1 uncultured Clostridiaceae bacterium | reverse complement strand
TATCAACCAAAACTGCCAGTTGTATGTTCCTTGGTCTTCCAATATCTACAAGAGCGTCAAGCGCCGCCCTAACTGTGCGTCCAGTGTATAATACATCATCAATTAAAATTATCGTTTTGCCATTAATATCAAAATCTATCCTAGAACCATGAATAACAGGACTAGTTATATCCTTTGATACATCGTCCCTGTATAATGTTATATCAAGTACGCCTACAGGCACTATAATATTTTCTATTTGCTCAATTTTTTTCGATAATCTATTTGCTAGTGGGACCCCCCTTGTTTTAATTCCAACAAGGATAATATCTTTGGCTCCCTTATTTTTTTCTAATATTTCGTGAGCAATTCTAGTCAATATCCTACTTATGGCCTTATCATCCATAAGTTGCACCCGATTTCCCATTTGTTTTCAAACCTCCTTACTAAAAATTAATATTTTCTCATCTCATCTCTCAAAGTTTTCAATATTTTTTCAAAATCAGAGGGTAGGGGGGCTTCAAATTCCATGTATTCCTTTGTTGTAGGATGAATAAATCCCAATATTTTTGCATGTAAAACCTGACCCTGCAAATTAAACTTTTTTGTCTTTCCACCATATGTTTCATCACCAAGTACAGGATGTTTAATGTGGGATAAATGGACCCTTATCTGATGGGTTCTGCCTGTCTGAAGCTCCGCCTCCACATAGCTAAATTCTCTGAACCGTTCCAGAATATTTATTCGCGTGCTAGCATCTCGGCCATTGTCCACTACAGCCATTTTTATTCTATGGGTAGGGTGCCTAGCAATAGGTGCATTTATCACAAAATTATTTTGTTTAATAAGGCCCAAAGTAATAGCATGGTATCTCCTAATAACAGAATATTCTTTTAATTGATGTGCTAAAAATCTATGGGCTGTATTAGTTTTTGCAACCATCAGTAAACCAGATGTATCCTTATCTATTCTATGAACAATCCCCCTGCGCATGGCTCCATTAATAGAGGATAAATTATCATTACTATGATATAGCAAGGCATTAACTAAGGTATTGTCATAATTTCCAGGTGCAGGATGAACTACCATATCCCGTGCTTTATTTATAATAATTATGTCTTCATCTTCATAAATAATATCGAGAGAAATTTTTTGCGGTTTTGGTTGGAAATCCTCAACTGGTGGCATTACAACCTCTACCTCATCCCCATCTTTTACAATATAATTGTTTTTTTGATATTTTTCATTAACTTTGACTAATTTTCTTTTTATTAACTTCTGTATATAGCTTCTGCTTAAATCCTGGTATTGATTAGAAATATATAAATCTAATCTCATGCCCTCGTCTCTCTCAGATATGTAGAAAATGGTTGTTTTCAAATCTACATCCCCTTTTGCACTAACTTATCATACCTTAAAACAATATATATTACCAATACCTGCCCTATGACAATGGCTGAATCGGCGATATTAAAAACCGGCCATATCCTAAAATCTATAAAGTCTACAACATAGCCATAGATAATTCTATCAATTAAATTTCCAATAGCACCACCCACTATTAAACTAAGTCCTATCATCATGGTCTTTGGGTAATATCTATCTTTTTTAAAATAAATTATTATAAATCCAATAATTGCTATTGTTATAAAAATGAATATCCACTTTTGATTCTGTAAAATTCCAAAAGCAGCTCCTCTATTTTCAACATAAGTAAAATGCAAGATATTCTTAACAATTGGTATGCCATCTATGTTTTTTAAATATTTTAATGCCATTATTTTACTAGCTTGATCGAGTATGACTATAACAAAAGATAATAGATAGTCCATAAATTTGCCCCTTTCTCCCTTAATACATTAATGATTATATCATTAGAAATTGAAAAAAGATACACTAAGTATCTCTTTCCCCGTTTAACATGCAATATCTGTTTGACAACTCCGGTTTTGTCAACTATTCTGTATGTTTATCCCTGGATATTTTATCAAGACCCTCAACAATCCCGCTATAATGTTCATCAAATATATCCAAATCATCCGCTGTTTTATTGGAAGGATCGTTAGGTATACGATTATATCTTGCTACTTCTTGGTAGGCATCCTCCCCGTCAAAGCCGGTATAGTCTTCATCATCCTTATCAGTCCTGGCAAATGGGGGACTTAATAGTTTCTCCTCAATAGGCCTATTCACATCTGTCTCATATAAAGGAACTTCTAACTCCTCACATTTTATACAGGTGAGCACTTCGGGAATAACCCTCAGTCTTTCCTCCGATATTTCATTGCCACATTTTTGACATATTCCATAGCCTCCCATCTCAATTTTATGCAAGGCATCCTCTATTTGATTCAATCTAAATTTTTCACGGTTTTCTAGTTTCATTTGCATTGTTGCCATAAACAATTCAGTCCCTATATCAGCTGGATGGTTATCATAGGCTGATAATTCCTCGCTATATTCCTTAATAGAAGCATCACCTGGCCAATGATCTTTCATTTGCCCCAATGTATTTAAAATCCGTTGTTTTTCATCCAACAATAAATCCTTAAATGTATTTTCCTTATCTTGATTCAAGATTATTCCTCCTTGTATGCTGGATTATTTATAGCCTTCGATAATCTTAATTAGGTCTGCAATAAGTTTTCCAATAAAGGGTAGACTCACCCATCTTTTTAAAACATATATTGTCATTGCCAGGATAAGGGCGGTTAATAATGTAAAACCAATGCCCATGCCAATACCCCTAATCATTCCCAAGATAAAGTTCATAATAATCAAACGTTTAGGGTTTGAGTTCATTTCAACATATTCCGCTATCCTCATATTATCAATTTTTCTTGTTAAGTTTTCAAATTTATCTCCAATATATGGTTTTCTTTTATTGTTTCTAGCCATGATGCTTCTCCTTTATTACATTATTTTATCCTTTTTAATTTTAATTTATCCTTAACTTACTTATTAAAAAACTGATAAAATAATCCGGAGATAAATTTTTTGGAAGAAAACCTTTTTACATGTCTTGTAATATGTTCACAACAATATCCTTTGAATAATTCGAAGCTAGTCCCATAAATTCATTAAAATTAGCATGTGCGGAACCATCGGCTTTGTCAGACATGGTCCTAATGATTACAAAAGGAATATTATTTAAAAAACAAGTATGGCCAATAGCTGCACCCTCCATTTCTGTACAATATGCTTGAAAATTAGAATTTAGTTTGTCTTTCAATAGTGCACTGCCCACAAAAACATCACCTGAAACAATTTTTCCCTTAAAGACTTTCCCCTTTTCCATTATTTTCTCAGCAGATTGATAGGCCATATCAATCAAATGTTCATCGGCCTTGAAAATAGAAGTTTCCATCCTAGGTATTTCACCTATATTATAACCGAAACTCCTGGCATCAAAATCATGGTGTTGGACATCAGTTGAAATTACAATATCCAATACTTCTAAATTATCTTTTACTGCCCCAGCAACACCAGTATTAATAACGGTATTAACCCCCAATTGTCCAATTAATATTTGCGTACATATTGCTGCATTTACTTTGCCTATCCCACATCTTACTAGGACAATATTTTGATTGCATAAAATACCAGTATAAAAGTCCATATTTGCAATATTAACTCTTTCTTTAATTTTCATTTGTTTTTTTAAAACCTCAACTTCTTCCTCCATTGCACCAATGATTCCTACCCTATTCATCAATTACCATCCTTTCACATTGTTTTTTATAGCAAGCGAAAATCTCGTTCAAAGATATAATTAGAACGAGATTTCTTTATTTATTATTCCTATAATTCCTCTGTTGAATCCAACAATGATTCTAATTGAGATTGCAACAATGTTTTATATCGAGTTTTGAAAATTTCCATCTGTTTCTTTACCTCTTCATACTCACTTCTTATATCATCAACATCCCTATTTGCTTTTCTTATAATTTCCTTTGCCTGAATCTCTGCTTCCTCAATAATTAGATTTGATTTTTTTAACGCATTACCTTTCACATCCTCAGCAGTGTTTTGGGCAATTATTAATGTGTTTTTTAAAGTTTCCTCTATATTTTTATATTGTTTCACCTGATTATGGGCATTTTCTATCTTTTCTTTTAGTTCTGAATTCTCCTTATATAGCCTTTCATAGTGTAACATAATTTCATCTAAAAATTCATCTACCTCATCCTCTTTATATCCTCTTAAGCCCTTTTTAAATTCCTTGTTTTGAATATCCATAGGTGTAAGCATAGATTTCGCCTCCATTATTCATCAAATTAATTTCTTTAAGACAATATGAATCCTGCCCGCTTTTGTCCTTCCTTCAATATCATCTACTATAACCCTCCCCATCCCCCTAACAGAAATAACATCTTTCGCTTGTATATTGCAAAAGTTTTTATTAATAGCTTGCCAGTTTAAAAACACCTTTTCCTTAATAATTAAAGATTGAGCTTCTGTCCTAGATAGCCTAAATCCTAAACTAACAACAGAATCCAACCTTAAAGAGGCAATAGTGCCTCTTATCTCCTTGTAATTATGGGGGGAGGATACTATTTCATTTAACCCTATCTCATCAACCCTAATAGGGGTGTGTTTTATTTTATTATAATGAAACATGACATAATCTCTAAGCTCCTCCTTCAGTATAATATAAGTATTGTCCTTATTGATTATGATATCACCGACTTTTTCTCGTCTTATACCCAAGGATAGTAACGAGCCCAAATAATCCCTATGATTTAAATTATCCGAATTATCTTTCCGACTTATGTTTAATGCAACTAGCGGATTAGGGATAGATTCATTAGAAAGGTAATCCTGAAAAATAAGCAAAACTTTTCTCTCTGCATTTTCATAACCACCTATGGAAAACCAACTTATCCCATCAAGAGTTTTTAAACTAGCCTCCGCTATCCCAAGCTCATATGGATTTAGAAAGTCCGTAATCCTAATGATATGCTTCTTTAGCACTATTTCGGCCTGGTCTAACACTCTAGTTAAGACCTGTTTTAAACTAGTATCCCTTATGTGTTTTACATACCTATCCTTTTCAATCACAAAAATATTACCATTCTGGTTAGAAATGAAAAAATCATGTTTATTAAAAATATTGCTAATATTGGTGAAAAATCAATCATACCATGGTATCCCATTCTAGAAATAATATTTCTAGCTGGAGCTAATATGGGCTCAGTTACCGAATAGATAAACTGTATTATTTGACTATGCGGATTAGGATTAGTCCATGATAAAATTACCCTAATCAATATAAAAATATTTAT
>CAZUTD010000010.1:0-15740 GCA_964623185.1 uncultured Clostridiaceae bacterium | reverse complement strand
CTTCTGACATGTTTTCTCCTCCCGTACTAGGACAAGCTCTTAAAATGATTATTGGCCTATCTTTGTATTATTTATGGTGAACCCATCTATACAAAAGGGATAGACTCTCCTTATTCTCTATATTCTTTTTTAAAAGCCTGGGCCGTCTCACTAGCAAGCTTTGACAAGGCTCCTGCATCTGACATCAGACAAATAAAGGAATAACCTTTTTTGTAAAGTTTTTTTGCATGGTCCATAGTAGGAGCAACAGTGCCCAAAAACTTGTTAGTTGATAATACTGCTTCCTCAATGGTTGTTATAGCTTTTTGCACCTCAGGGGCTGAGGGGTTTGCAAGATAACCCATAGCGGTTGAAAGATCTGCTGGCCCAATAAATATTCCGTCTACACCGTCTACCGCGGCGATTTCATTGATATTGGCTACACCTTCCGGTGTTTCGATGGCCACAATAACAATAATATCTTCATTGGCTTTTTTATAATATTGACTTTTTTTCATCCCATATTGCACAGCTCTTTGACTTCCAGCGATACCACGGAAACCAAGCGGAGCATACTTGCATGCCTTGACGGCGTGTTCTGCTTCTTCTTTGGTGGAAACATAGGGTATATGGATACCATATGCCCCCAAATCTAAAATTTGTTTGATAGCAACCATATCATTCCATGGAGCCCTAACAAAAGGGACACAGCCGGTACCCTTGGTTGCCTGCATCATGGAAAGTACCGAAGGCAGGTCTGTGGGGGAATGTTCCATATCAATAAGAAGAACATCAAATCCTGCTTCGGCCAGAATTTCCGAACTGACATTACTACCCAGCTGTGCCCATGCAACAGAAACTTCTTTTTTATTTCTCAATTTTTGTGATATATCATTGGTAAAAAAAGATGAATTCATGCTATGATTCTCCTCTTTATAATTTTTTTACATACTACTCTAATAGTTTGCAATTTTCCTATAAAAAATTCTAAAAAACCCACAAACAAAATAGTCTTTTGAAGGGTAGCGCATGAGATTCACTAGCTAGGTCAAGATTTTTTTAAGCCTAATCCTGATAAAAATATTTTTAATTTACCCTAGTCTTATTCTATAACTCTGTTGTAGGAAGGGCATCTCCAACATAGGGGACATAACGGTAGAATCCTTCGGCGTAATGGATTTTTCTCCTTCCCCTAGCCCAATCATTTGCTTGTTCCCCTCTCCTTGTGCCACACCTGTCATAGTATCCAACCAAATGAGGTTGTGCTTTGAAAAGTTCAATAGCTTTTAACTTTTTTTCAATAACATCAGATATATCAATATAGGTGTTTATTTTAAAGTCATTGAACTCCGGCTGGGGCAGGGAACTTTCAAATAGAAAAATATCAGGTACAAAATGAATAGGCGTATTAGGCAAGGCCCCTAGCATACCAGCACTGCTTACTGCCCGTATAACTGCTTTTCCGGTTAACTCATGGTCAATATTAAAGGGATCATTTGTCCAATGAGTTAAAATGATGTCCGGACGGATTTCCAATATACGGTGGGTTAAATTCATAATTTTTTCTGCATTCAATTCAAGGGGATAATCATTATAATCAAAAAATTCTATATCCACCCCCATGAAGGCTGCTGCTTCCTGGGCTTCTTTTTTTCTAATAGCCTTACATTCTTCAATGGTACCATTGGGATTGTTTTTCCAGTAATCGCCGGATTCTCCCCTTTCACCAAAGGTTAAAGCAAAGACCCTAACACAACTGCCAGCTTCTAGATACTTTAGCAGGGTACCACCTGCTCTGGTACACCAATCAGCACCATGGGCACTGACAACAAGAATGTTTTTATTCATATCTTTTTTTGTCTTCAATTTTTATATCTCCTTTACAAATATATTAAATTGAGCCTTGAAAAGAATGACTCTTTAACAAGTACTAAGCTAATGATGGTCTATTTGTATAACTTGAAACCCTGTAAATGCAAAATTTAGACAAAGAGGTATGCAAAAAAAACCAAACTACCAGTGCAAACAAGGTAAAGCCACAAAGAGGTATTAAAAAGAGGTATAGTTTTAATATAACTGAATTGTGAAAAAAAAGCAATGCTTTCTAAGGGAAAATTTATTTTTATTTAATGACAAGGGCAATAACCTTGAAAATTCAATCAATATGGGGGAGGGAAAATGCCAAGAAATGATTTTTTAGAAAATTTTAAATTTTAAACCTTGATTTTTATTTAATACCAATATATAATAAAAACCACAAAGAGGTATTATGACTTTTGAAAAAGTATAATAAAGGGGAGCTATAAAAAATGAAAGTAAAGAAAAAGGTTTTAAAAAATCCTGCAACAAGGGTAGGTGCAAAAAAATCAACTTTAAGTGATGCTGTAGTAGAGATGATGCTTAATGCTATAAAGGAAGGGAAATTTAAGATGGGAGCCAAGCTTCCTTCAGAAAGAGTCCTTGCAGAGGAGTTTGGCGTAAGCAGGACTACATTAAGAGAATCTTTTAAAAAGCTGGAACAGCTTGGTGCTATTTCTATTAAACATGGAAGTGGTACATATATCAAAAAATATGATATTGAGACAGGAATTGAAGATAAGAACATGAAAAAAGTAGAGGAGGTCATTCGCAGTACTTTTACTTTAGAAAACTATCAGGTGACACAATATTTAGATGCAAGGACAATGCTAGAGGTAACAGCTATTGAGTTAGCTATTGATAGGATGGATGATAGCAATATTGTAAGGTTGAGGGAAATACTGGAGAAACAAGAATCGCTTGAGGGTCTTAATGAGGAATATGCAGACTTAGATTGTGCATTTCATAGGGAAATAGTTAAGGCTTCTAAAAATGAGTTTTTATATCAGTTTTGGCTAATTCTGGAGCCTTGCTTAAGGGAACAACAGCAACGATTGGCAAAGACACCTGGTTTGTTTAAGGGATCCAAGGTCAAGCATAGGCAAATTTATGAGGCAATTTTGATGAGGGATAAGGGCAAGGCAAAGCGGGCTATGAAAAGTCATTTAAGTCTTATCTTGGGACGATTTTTTACAAAGGCAACAGAGCAGTTTCAAATTACTGCTATGGAGGAAATGGAAAAAGCACGAGAAAATGAGGATAATGAAGATGTTGATAGTTAAAAAATAGATTAAGAAATGTTTTATAACTAAATTAATTTGTCATCCATCTTTAACAGGAAGTGGGTAAAGCTTTTATTGAATTTGCTTTCTGTATCAAATAGACCATAAATTTATGGGGAGCGGTAGAATTTAAAAGATTAAGACATGTATTAACTTTGATTGCATTCCCTTGCGGCCATTGACTTTATAAAGAAAACTAGTTTTTAGCTCCCCGGCTAAAGGTCGCAGGGGATGTATATAAAAAATAAATTTAATTAAAGGTTCAGGTCTTTGAACTATTAACCTAGTCCATAAAATTATTATTATTTTCGAATGAAGATATGTAATAAAAAATTAGCATTATAGATTTTATCATAGAAAAGGAGACTAGATACAATGAAACTACGAAGTCAGGCCCTTAGAAAACGCGGCCTTACAGAGGCATTATTAAAGGCATGCGGAATGATAGATGAGGAACTAGATAGACCATTGATTGCTGTAATGAATTCGTGGAATGAGCTGCATCCGGGACATGTACATCTCAGGGGAATTGCTGATGCGGTTAAGGCTGGTATCAGGATGGCAGGGGGTACCCCCTTTGAGTCAAATACAATAGCACTTTGTGATGGTATAAGAACACCTGAATCTATTAAGTACATATTACCCAGCAGGGAGATTATAGCAGATTCTATAGAGGTTACAGCAGAGGCTTTTCAGGCAGATGGCATGGTCTTGATTTCTTCGTGTGACAAAATTGAACCAGCTTGTCTTATGGCGGCAGCAAGGGTGGATATTCCTACTGTTTTGGTAAGCGGCGGAGCCATGCTAGCTGGTGTTTTTAAGGGGAAGATTGTTGATAACAAGGATATGAATGCAGCGGGCAGTGGATATAAAAATGGTAAAAAGATGAGCGAGGAAGAATTATATGAATTAGTAGAATCCCTTTGTGGAACCGCTGGGGGTTGCTGGGGAATGGGTACAGCAAATACAATGGCCTGTCTTATAGAAGCCCTTGGCATGAGTTTACCCTATTGTGCATGTTCACATGCTGTGGACTCCAGCAAAATTAGGCTGGCCAAGAAAAGCGGTATGGCTGTGGTGGATTTGGTTAAAAGGGGGATAAAACCTTCTGATATTATGACAAGGGAGGCCCTTACCAATACCTTAATTGTGAATGAGGCTATAGGCGGGTCTACAAATACATTCTTACATTTGCCAGCCTTAGCAAATGAATTAGGAATAGATTTACCTATGGAAGAATTCGATAAAATGTCTGAAAAAACACCACAAATTTGTGCAGTTATGCCTGCCGGCCCTTATTATTTATCTGATTTGAGAGATGCAGGTGGTATGCCAGCAGTAATTAAAGAATTGGAAAGTTTGTTGGATATGGATGTAATGACAGTTACAGGAAAGACATTAAAGGATAATGTAGAAAAAGCAGAAAATTACAACCCAGAAGTTATCAGGTCTATTGATGACCCATATCGGCCACAGGGTAGTCATACAGTATTAAAGGGAAATATTGCCCCAGATGGTGCAGTAGTCAAAAGGGTGGCTGTACCTGAAAAAATGATGAAGCATAGGGGACCTGCCAGGGTATTTGAAAATGCGGAGGATGCTATAGATGCAATTCGTCAGGAAAATATTTGTGATGGCGACATCATAGTTATTCGCTACGAAGGCCCCAAGGGAGGACCTGGTATGCGGGAAATGGTTGATATCACAAGAACCCTTAGCTCGCTTAATCTTGAGGAAAAGGTTGCCCTGGTTACTGATGGAAGGTTTTCGGGATATTCCAGTGGAGCCGTTATTGGACATGTATCACCCGAAGCACAGGAGGGGGGCATTATTGCCATTGTTCAGGATGGAGATATGATTTCTTATGATATTTATAAGAAAACTATAGAAGTGGAAATAGATGATGAAACTATAAAGGAAAGAATGGAAAATTGGCAGCCCAAAGAAATGAATTACAAGGGATACCTAAAGAGATATAGCGATGGAGTCACTTCCAGCATAGCTGGTGCAGTGATGAAATAAATAAGATTTATGTATGAGCAAGCCAAGCTATTTTAAACAAGGAAATTTAAAAGGGGGAGATTAAAAATTATTTAACAACTTTAAGTATTTAGGTTTTTAAAGATGAAACATTAAAAATAGCCGGGGAAACATTAGGAAACAGCTAAATAACAAGAGTACAGAAAGGGGATTATTATGGTCAAAAAAATTACTGCGATTCTATTGATATTGGTACTTACATTTTCCTTAGCGGCATGTGGGGAAAATAATGTTGAAGAAGTACAATGGCCTACTGGACCAATTACAGTTGTGGTTGGATATGGAGCTGGTGGGGGAACCGATTTAGTTGCAAGACAAATTGCCCAAGGTATGAGTGAATATTTGGATGTTCCTTTTAATGTTTTGAATGTGGCTGGAGGTTCTGCATCAATTGCAGGGGAACAGGTTTATAAGGCCGCTGCTGATGGCAATACCATCTTGGCGGGGCCTATAAATGTGGCGGCACCTTGGAGAGTAAATGATTATGTAGATATTGGTTGGGAAGGTTTTTACAGTTTAATTGGGGCAAACTCCTACTATGCACTTTTAGTATCAAAGGGTTCCCAATTTGAAACACTTGATGATTTTGTCCAACATGCAAAAGTAAATCCAAATGCCTTAAAATGGGGACATAGTGGGTTTGGATCATTGAATCAGACATCTGGCGATATGATGTTAAACATGCTTGACCTAACTGCAACAGGAGTTCCCTATTCAAGTGGTGGGGAAGCTGCAACAATGGTTATGGCAGGGGAAACTGATTTTACCTGGCTTCCATTTACAGATGCGGCCAGTTATATAAATTCTGGAGATTTGGTAGCTCTTGCGGTAACAAA
Source organism: uncultured Clostridiaceae bacterium (assembly GCA_964623185.1). Lineage (GTDB taxonomy): Bacteria > Bacillota > Clostridia > Peptostreptococcales > Natronincolaceae > CAYMGQ01. The sequence goes on along the minus strand of CAZUTD010000010.1, from coordinate 9,745 downwards.
TTCCCAGGATATGAAGATAGAAACTACAAGCGGTGAGTATCTCGCACCTTCAATTATTACCGACTATCCAATTTTCAAAGACTTTGAAAATCTTCTTGGATGGGGACTGCATATTAGAAGGGATGTTGACGATGCAGTAATGGCTAAACTTATGGAAGCGTTTGAATATGCTGTGAATACAGATAAATATAAGGCGTTTTGTGAATCTAATAATTTATCGGCTGCATCCAGTATGGGTGAAGAAGCTGATTATAATGCGGCTTATTTAGAATCTTTTGTAACATGGGGACTTTTTGAAATGGATATGGCGGCCGAAGGAATTTCACCAGAAGATTTCGGTATACCACATGTTAACGATTTTAAATTTCCACCACATGATAGGGGACAAGCTGCGAAACCTTGGCCTAGTATATAAGGGCCAAAAGCTTGGAAGGGAGATAATCCTATGACAAAAGAAAAACTTAAAAACAGTATAGAGGGGATTGTAGTTACAGTTGCTGGTATCGGTTGCGTCTATTTGGCGCTCTCGATACCTAGCAACCCCATCCGTCAGGATAAGGCTTGGGTAAACTTTATGACTCAGGCACGACTATTTCCCTTAATATCCGGAGTCTCAATTTTCATACTCGGATTAATCTTGCTGCTAAGACAGTTAAAAGGAAGTGTTAAGGCAATAAAAATATCACGGGATGATGTTTTGAGATTTTCTATTCTTTTTATAGCTACCTTGGCTTATGTAATACTAATAAATAAAATTGGTTTTAAAATTAGCACATTAATTTACCTAGGCATAACTTTGTTTTATTACAATAGGAAAGATATGCAGGTTTATAAAATTGCCTTAATGGTATTGTGTTTTACAGTGATAGCAACCTACTTAGTGCCTATGGCATTGAGAATACCACTACCTTAGAAGGAGGATGGAACCTATGGGTGTATTATTAAGTGAATGGTCCTATCTACCTTCGGTGATAGTGGGCATTCTTACAGATCCAGTTTTAATAGGAATTTTATTTGGAGGGGTAGCTTTTGGCTATGTTATTGGGGTGGTACCTGGACTTGGGACAACAATGGGTATGGCGCTCTGTCTCGGCCTAGTATTTAAGATGCCGCCACAACATGGACTGGCATTGCTGGTGGGAATCCTAGTATCGTCCCTTTCATCGGGTGGGATTACTGCTAGTTTAGCAAATATCCCGGGTACAGCATCGGCGGCAGCCACATGCTTGGATGGATATCCATTAACCTTGCAAGGAAGGGGACAGGAAGCAGTTGGGTTTTCCTATGTTTCATCTATAATTGGTACTATTTCAGCTGCTATTTTAGTTTTTTTAATCCAACCCTTTGTAACAACAATTGCTTTGGCATTTGGAGATTTTGAAGTATTTTTATTCTGTATTTTTGGTTTGGTAGTGTGTGGGTCCCTAACAGGAGAAAACCCTATTAAGGGGTGGATTGCTGCCCTGTTTGGGATTATGATAGCCGGTGCGGGTGCTGAGGGAATACAATCAGTTGTTCGATATAACTTTGGCAATGTTAACCTGCTTGCCGGATTTGACACGGTGGTCCTCCTTATAGGTTTATTTGGTTTGAGTGAGGTCTTCTATGTTTTAAGGGAAAAGGATGTAGTAGAAATTGCGGGTAAACCAGGCTGGCCCAAAATCAATATACCGGTATTTTTGAAGAACAGGTGGAATATAGTCCGTTCTGTTTTAGCCGGATTATGGGTAGGCTTTATACCAGGAGTAGGTGAAACTGCGGCATGCTGGTTCTCTTATGATATGGCAAAAAACGCTTCAAAGGACAAGGATTTGTTTGGCAAGGGTTCGCCTGAGGGAATTATTGCTGCTGAAACAGCAAATAATGCATCCAGTCTAGGCGCCTTAATACCTGCCCTAGCATTAGCAGTGCCTGGAAGTGGAAGTGCAGCACTTTTTATAGCAGCTATGTATATGATAGGATATGAACCGGGACCGGCATTACTGATTAAATCCCCCGGCATATTGTGTACAATTACTGTTTTGTTTATTTTATCTGCTATAGCAATGTTGGGTGTAGGATATGTCCTGTCGCGTTTTGCATTGGTCTTCCTATCTATTCCACGGACCATACTGATGCCGATTGTGGTTGTGTTTTGCTTTGTCGGCGCCTACGGAACAACATACACACTATTTAGTGTCCTAATTGCCTTTATTTTTGGTGCCATTGGTTTTCTAATGAAACTTCATGGTTATCCAATAGCACCTATGGTTTTGGGAGTGCTTATTGGTAAAATAATGGATTTAAGTTTTAGAAGGGCTCTTATGCAGCATGCAGCTAATCCTATGGAACTATTTATGAGACCTTTGGCTCTTGGTATCATAGCCTTGTTAGTGATAGTAATGTATTTTGAATTAAAAAGAAATAAAAAGCAAAATGAAACAAACAAGGAGCCAGCTATGAAATAAATTACTTATAAATAAATATATTTTAATTCTTCTTTTTAAAAAGACAAGTTAAAGCGACCGCACAAGGGGTTAAGGGGAAGAATTATTATTTAAAAGCACTAGACCGGTGTAAGCAAATACTGGCCTAGTGCTTTCTAAATATGGTATTATTACAATAAGGGGCAGGCTTGTATAGAAAAGTAATTATTTTTATTTAGGGAAGAATATTTCCATAAGGGGTGGAGGGCAGGATAAAAAATCAAAGAACTTGGAGAAACTTAGGGAGTGAAACTATGGCAGTATTTGATGACTTTTTAAAATTAGATATTCGAGTTGGGGAAATCACAAGGGCAGAAGATTTTAGTAAGGCTAGGCAAGCCGCTTATAAGTTATGGGTGGATTTTGGTGAAGAAATTGGGATAAAAAAATCTAGTGCCCAGATAACTGAGTGTTATACGAAGGAAGAACTTGTCGGCAGGCAGGTATTAGGAATAGTCAACTTTCCGCCAAGGCAGATAGCCGATTTTATGTCAGAGGTTTTGGTCCTGGGAATTTATGCAGGCCAGGGAGTAGTCTTGATTCAACCAGAACAAACTGTAAAAAAGGGTGATAAATTGGGTTAGAATGATATAAAAGCATTTGACAAAAGCAAGAGATGGGAATAAAATGTAATTGACATATGCCATAAACAAATCTTATAATGAAATATTCTTATTTGAAACTTGGGGCTGTGTCAATCTGATTTGTCGGTGGATTATTCTGGCAATGGATTGTATAATAATCTTATGATGAGGTGAGAGAAATGGCTGAATGTTCCAATTGCCCCATAGGGGATACTTGTGATTCAAAGGGGACTTGTGAAATTGAAAACAATCCCAATAATCACATCAAAAAAGTGGTGGCTGTTATGAGTGGTAAGGGGGGAGTAGGAAAATCTACTGTAACTACTCTTATAGCTAAGGAATTGAATGACCAGGGTTACAAGGTAGGCATACTGGATGCGGATATTACTGGTCCTAGTATACCAAGATTGATGCAGGCTAGCAGGGCCAAGGCATTTTCAAATGAAACAGGAATTTTTCCAGTGGAATCAAAGGAAGGTATAAAGATTATGTCACTTAACTTCCTAGTGGAAGAAGAGGACAAGCCTGTTATATGGAGGGGACCTATTATAGGAAGTGCAGTTAAACAGTTTTGGACTGATGTGATTTGGGGGGACCTGGACTATCTTTTAATAGATATGCCACCGGGTACAGGGGATGTTGCCCTGACCGTGATGCAGTCCATACCCATCAATGGGATTGTGGTGGTGACAACTCCCCACGATATGGTATCTATGATAGTTGCCAAATCAATTAATATGGCCAAGTCTATGAAAACACCAGTTATAGGTCTGGTTGAAAATATGAGCTATATCCTATGCCCGGACTGTGGCAAAAAGATTAAACTCTTTGAAACTGATGATTTGGATGATACTTTTGAAAAATTGGGTGTAAAAACATTAGGCAGTCTGCCCATGTGTCGTGAAATTGCTGAATTAACTGTAAAAAACAGGACAGAGGATAAGCTATCTGGGGAGACCATAATAGAAATAACCAAGGAGATTATTGATTACTTAAAATAAATATTGTATCCGTCACTTAATATAGGTGGCGGATTTTGTTTTTTTGGATTAAATAAGCTGTAGCGATTGATTTTTAGGCATCTAATATATATTTGCATCATATTATTATACTAGGAGTATGTGAATCCCAGGTTTTATAGTCTAGTGTATAAAGCTAAGAAAAATGGATAATATTACAGATAAACTATAAAACTGGAGGGGGGTTAATATGATGAAGGAAGACAATCGGGTTACTAGAAGGGAAGGAATGTTAGAGGGGATAAGTGGGGCTATTAATGTAGTCTATAATAAAATACAGGAATTGCAGGATTTAGAACAGGACGAAAATCAGGAATTTGTGGAGATTGTTAGAAAAGCACGGGTAGAATGGGAAAGTGCAGAGAGGACATTTCATGATGTGTCAGACCCGGATTTAGTTGATTTTGCAATTTACAATGTGGAGGCTGCCAAGGCCAAATATATATATTTATTAAAACAGGCTAAGGAATTGGGGATAAAGACAAATCTTTACTAGGGGAGCTTGTCATATTATCGGCGGGAGTATTATATAATGTAGGAGTAGTGATTATTGCTACTCCATTTATATTTATAAATTTTTGCAATCATATTTTTTTGGAATTATTATTAGTGGGTAATAGTTAATTGTATAAATGATTAGAAAAGGCGGGGATTTTTTATGGGTTTTGAACTGAGTGTTATTTTAGCCTATGCTTTTGGATTAATACTACTTTATATTGTAGGGTGGATTCTATTGGTACCCTTGAAAATGCTTGTGAAATTAATTTTTAATGGTATAATAGGGGGACTTGTTTTGTTTTTAGTAAATCTACTGGGGGGAATTTGGGGCATAAATATAGTTATTAACCCAGTTAATGCTTTGATTACGGGGTTTTTAGGAGTGCCCGGCCTAGTCTTATTGCTGATATTGCAATATGTTTTATAGGGAAGGCAAGGTTTTACCTACAAAAGTCTTAAATGCTAAGGGATATAAGGATATACTGGGGGCATGTATACCCTATTAGACAATAAGCATAGGGGGCATAGAATTAGGTGTCTTTTTAAATTGATTCTTAAAAATCTTATTATTAAAAGATAATAGAAGTGTTAATTTTTAAGCATCGCATTTTTGGATGCTTTTTTTACAAGTAAAGTTTTGGAATAGAAAATATCAGAAAAGGCCAAGGATAATCAATAATATGATAGAATATAAAATATAGGTCAATAAAAAAACTTCCTAAGATGGTATAATAGAGAGGGTATTTAAGGGGGAAAAGGATGATGTTTGGGGGAAACAAGGACATAGGAAGAAATTTGAAGATAATAGATTTTTTGAAATGTGAACTTTTAAATACAGTAGCATTGTTATTTGAAACCATGATAAAGGGTATAAAAAATAGCCAGGAATTAATACTGGAATGTCTGACTAATATTTTATTAGTTACCTATGTTCTAGGAAAACGGCTGGGCTTTGATTATCTTGTATTAGATAAGAAATTAGAGGAAAAAATAAAGCTGAGTGTATTAGAAGACCATCATTTGGAAACTTGGTACGGTGATTTGTCAAATCTTAAGGATCATTTAAACAATTACAGGAAATAATTTGCTGGGAGTGATTTTTCGTGAATGTAGATAAACATAGAAAAGCGTTAATCGAGGCAGGCCTAATGGCGGCACTTGCGTCCTTGTTTGTGGTGGGAACTATATATATTCCTTTCTTATCCATATTGATTGGCTTGCTACCAGTGCCTTTCATCATCTTATCTATAAGGCATGGGGCAAAATATACGATTTTATCCCTAATAATTGTAAGTTTATTGATAGGTATTTTAACAGGGGTCTTTTATACAGGTTTTGTATTTGCCATTTTTGCACCTATGGCTTTGACCATGGGTCAGGCCATTAAAAAAAGAAAAGAGCCTTATGAAATAATAGGATTGGGTGCTGCGGCATCAGCTATTTCGGTATTTGTATTATTACAAATAATAGCTATTGCTACTGGAACCAATATTATAGATGAAATAGCCAATATGGTAAGATCAGTCATCAACCACCAGATAGAAACCCTAACAAATATGAATATAAATGCTGTGGATGCAAATGAGGCTTTAAATTATATTATGATGATATTTCCCGGTTTAATTGTAATCCAATCTATGATAGGGGCTTTTGCAAACTACTATTTGTCATCAACAATTATTAACCGGTTTAAGCTTACGGATTTCCATTTGGGTGAGTTTAGCAATTTTAAGCTTCCAACCAATATTATTCTAGGGTCCTTTATTATTTTTATTTTATCTTTTGCGACTAAGTATATAGGAGGAATAGATCATACCAGCCTAATAGCTAACACTACCATTATATTTATAAGTATTTTTTTCCTCCAGGGGATTACTTTTATAAGCTACTTACTAAAAAAGATGAAAACACCTAAATTTATTAGGAGATTTATAATCGCGTTTTTGGTGGTAATTAGCCCTTTGATGACCTTGGTTGCCCTAGTAGGCTTGATGGACTCCCTGTTAAATGTGAGGAAGATAGAAAAATAATAGGACTATGATTTTGTGGAGGGGGGCAGGAGAAGATGAAAAACTCAAGATTATTTAAAATCTTAGCGCCGGACACACGGATACACATAGTTATTATTGCCATATTGATTGTTCTGGTATCAATGTACAATCATATTATTGGCATAATAGGTATTTTTGTCTTGTCCTATTTAATTTATTATAATTTGAAAACGACTAATATCCGTAGGGAGGAATGGACCCAGTATATAGAGGGTCTCTCATCAGATATTGATTCTGCAACCAAACAATCCATATTAAATATGCCCATACCCTTGACCATGGTTGAAATTGACGGTGGTATAAAGTGGTATAACAAAACTTTTATGGATGTTGTGGGCACACAGGGTATTTTGGAAAAAGATATTCAGGATATTGTTCCTGGATTTGATTTGCGCAGACTTTTGAGTGAAGATAGGAAAATTAAAAAAGAGGCATGTATTAATAACAGAAATTTTGAGATTTTGTATAACATTATACAATTAGGAGCATCTTCTCCTGATAATTATGCTATCATGCTGTATTGGATTGAGAATACTGAGTTTAAGGCATTAAGGGAGAAAACAGATGAGGAAAAAATGGTGGTTGCCCTAATACAAATAGATAATTTTGATGAGGTCATGCAGGGCACAGAAGATGCAAATAAACCCCTGGTCATTGCAAAAATTGATCATATGTTAAGTCTATGGGCTAATAGGATAAATGCCATTACAAAAAAATATGATAATGACAAGTTCATTATAATTTTTCAAAGACAATATCTAGAAAAAATAGAAGCCAAAAAATTTGGAATTTTAGATGAGATGAGGGAAGTCAGTGTAGGGAATACAATCCCCATCACCCTAAGCATAGGGATTGGAACGGGAGGAAACAACCCATTAGAAAACTTTGATTTTGCTAACGGTGCTAAGGATTTGTCCCTGGGTAGGGGCGGGGACCAAGCGACTGTAAAGAACAAGGATAAAATTAGTTTCTATGGCGGAAAAACTAATGCTATTGAGAAAAAGACCAAGGTTAAGGCCAGGGTTATTGCCTATGCATTGAGACAATTAATAGAACAATGTGACCAAGTCCTAATCATGGGGCATAAGCACGCAGACTTGGATGTTTTGGGCTCTGCCTTGGGCATCTACCGTGCCGCGGCAAATAGGAATAAGGAAGCCTACATTATAATAAGTGAAATTAATTCCTCTATTAATTGTTTTTATGAAAAGATTGTGCAAAAAGATGAATACAAAAATCGTATTATTACATGTAATGAGGCAAGGGAAAGAATCGATGAAAACTCCTTGGTAGTAGTGGTAGACACCCAACGACCAAGTTTTACTGAATGTCCTGAACTTTTAAATCAAACTGATAAAGTAGTAGTAATTGACCACCACAGGAGAAGCAGGGAATTTATCGAAAATACTGCCCTGACCTACCATGAAACATACGCATCGTCAACAAGTGAAATGGTAACGGAGATTTTATCCTATATTGATGAAAAAATAAATATAGAACCTATAGAGGCGGAAGCACTTTTAGCAGGTATAGTAGTTGATACAAAAAACTTTACTTTTAAGACAGGGGTCAGGACATTTGAGGCAGCTGCACTGCTCAGGAGGGCTGGAGCCGATACAACATCAGTAAAAGAGTTGTTTCAAGATAATTTGGATATGGTTTTGGCCAAGGCTGAGGTTATCAAGAGGGCAGAAGTTATCAGGGGTGTAATTGCTATATCGTCTTATGATATAAGTACAGGGGACACCCAACTAATCACATCCCAAGCCGCCGACGAACTCCTGAATATAAGGGGAATGAGGGCATCTTTTGTCTTAGGGAGAAAAGATGATACAATTATAATTAGTGGGAGATCCATGGGGGATATTAATGTGCAGATTATATTGGAAAAATTGGGCGGGGGCGGGCATTTGACTGTTGCCGGGGCCCAACTAGAGGGGATTGGCATGGAGGAAGCTAGGTCAAGGCTAGGAAGATTATTAGAAGAATACTTTGATGAGGGAGGAGACTAAATTGAAGGTAATTTTATTGCAGGATGTTAAGGGTCAAGGGAAAAAGGGTGAAATTGTTAATGTCAGTGACGGCTACGCTAGAAACTTTTTGTTTCCTAAAAACATGGCTAAGGAAGCAACACAGGGAAATGTGAAGGTTTTGAAACAGGAGCAAAAAGCAAGGGAAAGAAAAGAAGCGGACCAATTGAACCAAGCAAAAAAACTAGCAGAACAAATAGGAAAACTAAGGGTTGATATAAGGGCAAAAGCAGGTGAAGGCGGAAGATTATTCGGGTCTGTAACCTCTAAGGACATTATAGAAAAAGTAGAAAAAGACCATAAATTGAAACTAGATAGGAGAAAGTTGGTATTGCCAGAACCAATAAGGGAATTGGGAGTAAAAGACTTGGATATTAGGATATATCCTGGGGTCATTGCTAGGCTAAAGGTTAATGTTATAGAAGAATAAAGGATAGGTTTTGGAGGACTGGCTCCAATCTTTTTGGGAGAGGATAAGTATGGAAGCAATTAATGTGTTCAAAACACCACCCCATAGCATAGAAGCCGAACAATCAGTTTTAGGGGCTATGTTGATGGACAGGGAGTCTACTATTGTTGTGTTTGAAATATTAAAGGCTGAGGATTTCTATAAGGAAGTTCATAAGGAAATCTTTCAGGCAATTTATGATATTTTTAATAGGGGAGAACCCGTGGATTTGATAACCCTGACTGAGGAGCTAAAAAAGAGAGGTATCCTAGATGCTATAGGTGGGATACCTTATATTAATAGCCTGTCAGAGGGTGTACCTATTACTGCAAATGTTAGATACTATGCAAATATTGTAGGGGAAAAGGCCACCTTAAGAAGATTAATAAAATCCTCGGAAGAAATTATACAAATGAGTTTCAATACAGAGATTGAGGTCCCCGAAGTTTTGGAACAGGCCCAGAAAAACATATATGATATTAGCCAAGACAGGTATCAGGAAGGTTTCACTCCCATTAAGGCCTTACTATCGGAAACCTTTGATAAGATTGAAGAATTATACGAAAACAAAAAGGGTATTACTGGGTTAACAACTGGCTATATGGATTTGGATAAAAAACTAAGTGGATTCCAAAAATCGGATTTAGTAT
>CAZUTD010000009.1:13537-15872 GCA_964623185.1 uncultured Clostridiaceae bacterium | reverse complement strand
TTTATGTTTGTATTTTCTATAGCTTTGAAGGTATCAGCCTCTGGAAGTATTTCCTTCATATATGCAATATTTGCCTCCATAGCCTTTTCATCTATTATAACCTTGGTGACATCATTTGTTATTCCTAGTAAGGAAGCCGAAACAACAGTTATTACTACTAATACTAAGCTTAATTTAGCTATTTCACGCATCGATTATTTCACCTCCCCAAATATTTTAGGATTTGTATATTTGTCAATGAGGGGCGCAACTATGTTCATGAGGATAATTGAAAACCCAACACCTTCGGGATAGCCACCATAAAGCCTAAACACAGATGTTAGAATGCCGCACCCAAATGCAAATATAATTCTTCCCTTGGATGTTATAGGTGCAGTTGCATAATCAGTAGCCATAAAAAAGGCACCTAGCATAAGACCCCCCGCTAATAAATGATAGGTCATAAAATATAAGTCAAAACCGCTAAACAATAATGTTGCTATTGCAACAGTCCCGATATATACTGCTGGTATCCTAATCGAAATAATACCCCTATATACTAAATAGATCCCACCTAAAACTAGCAAGATTGCAGAAGTTTCACCTAAAGAGCCCCCTATATTGCCTAGCAACATATCTATTAATTTTGGTGCCGCTTTTGGCACCTCTGTAAAACCTTTTATAAAACTTAGTGGTGTTGCTGTGGATATAGCATCAACTCCCGGTGCAATCCAATTTGTCATCCGGTTTGTATAGGAAATCGTAAGCATAATTCTAGCTGCCAAGGCTGGATTCATAAAATTATGGCCGATTCCACCAAACAGTTGTTTTACAACTACGATAGCAAAAATTGATCCCAGTACAGGTAGCCACCATGGTGCAGAAGGTGGCATATTAAATGCCAATAAAATACCAGTTACTACCGCACTAAAATCGTTGATAGTTAGAGCCTGTTTGTTTGATTTTTGAAACAAGGCTTCAGATAGAACAGCCGTTATCACTGATAGAAATATAATTTTAACAGCATTTATCCGAAAGTAATATATAGCCGCCATCATAGCCGGTAATAAAGCAATTATAACATCTAGCATAATTCTTTGTGTTGTATCATCACCCAATATATGCGGAGAAGAGGATACAATTAGCTTTTCATCCATTGATTTCCCTCCCATTTAATTACTTTTATTTTCTTTGCGTTTATTTGCGAGTATTTGATTCTTCGCTACCCTAATGGATGGTAATAATGGTCTTTTTGCTGGACAAACAAATGAGCACGAACCACATTCTATACAATCCAACGCCCTGTATTTTTCCGCCTGATCCATTCTATCATTTAGTGAGTTTTCACTAATATACAATGGCTGCAAACGAATTGGACATATTTCAACACATTTACCACACCTAATGCAATTTTGTGGATTGGGTGTTTTTGCCTCTTCTTTATTTAAAATCAAGACGCCAGATGTGCCTTTAACAACTGGGATGTCAACAGTATGTTGTGCCACACCCATCATGGGTCCACCAATAATTATTTTACCGGGATCCTCTATATAACCCCCACATTGTTCAATTAAATCTTTTACGGGTGTACCAACCTTAACCAGCAAATTTTTAGGTTCCCTGATTGCTTTACCAGTTACCGTAGTAACCCTATCAATTAATGGCATCCCAGTCCTAAATGTTTTTGCTATCTGTGCAGCAGTCCCTACATTATGAACAATAACCCCCACATCCATGGGCAAGCCACCGGATGGAACCTCCCTATCCATAATAGCCGCAATAAGTTGTTTTTCGCCACCCTGTGGATATTTTGTTTGTAGAGCTACAACCTTAATGTTAGATTCATCTTTGAGTGCCTCAAGCATTATATCAATTGCATCTAACTTATTATTTTCTATGCCCACATAAGCATTTTCCACCCCGATAGCCTTCATTATTATTTTCAAACCATATATGATATCATCAGGATTTTCCACCATTAAACGATAATCAGCCGTTAAATAAGGTTCACATTCAGCTCCGTTTAATATAATTGTATCAATCTTTTTTTCAGGTGGAGGTGATAATTTTACATGGGTTGGAAAGGTTGCCCCACCCATACCAACTATACCAGCCTCCTTAATAGCATCAATAATTTCCTCGGAATTCATTGTTTCTATACTGGCCTTTGGACTAACCGTAATATCAACTTCATTTTTGCCATCTGATTCAATAACAACTGCTAAGGCATCATTACCAGTGCTGACCGGTACAGCAACTATGGCTTTGACTACACCAGAGACACTGGAATGAATCGGAGCAGAAACAAAACCAATCGGTTCACCAATCTTTTGACCCATTTTAACTCTATCCCCCA
>CAZUTD010000009.1:0-13527 GCA_964623185.1 uncultured Clostridiaceae bacterium | reverse complement strand
CTTAACTATAGGTTCGCAGGGGGCACCTATGTGTTGTTGCATTGGTATCATCACTGTAGTAGGTTCAGTTCCCTTTTCAATCATAATCTTTTCAGTTATTTCCTTGTTTTCAGGTGGATGAATACCGCCTTTAAAAGTAAAGAACTTCATTTGTTTTTCACCCCTTATATTTGTCTTGTTAATAATCTATATTGGTGATGCTATGACATCACAAATTAATCTTGTATACTGTATAATTAAAAAAAATTTTTTATTACTGGTCTCCAAATTTTTGATATACCAACACTCCATACCCAAATATATTAAATTATGAATATATAATAAATCAACACCTCCTATTTTGAAATAAAATATAGGATGTAAGCTACAATGAGTATTAGTTGATAATTATTATTATATAATAATTATTGATTAATTGCTATGCTATTAAATAGAAATTAATTTTGCCTAATTTTCTTAATTCCATCTTTTATATCTCTTCTCACCCAATCTATTACATCGGGATTTCTTATGGGTACTTGACCCAATATTTTTTTTATATCATAGGTATTAATGGAATACTTATTATCATTATGACAATGTGTGTATATATAATCAATTTCATTTTCTACCATTAAGAGAATTGCAAATGTATCATCAATATGCCCCAAAGGCATCCTATCAATATGGCTATGTTTAAAACTAGCCCTTACAATTGTTCCCTCTCCTTGTTTTGATACAATATTAAAACTACCTTCGGATTGGAGGGCAGCGGCTTTTAACAAAGATATGCCTAATCCAATCTTTCTAGTAGTTCTAGTTGTGAAAAATGGATTGTCAACTTTCTTAAGAGTCTCTTCTTTCATTCCCCGTCCATTATCTTTGATTTCTAGCATAAATATATCATTCTGGGTGTCCTCAATAATGGTAATCTCTATTAGTGTTGCCTCAGCGTTAATAGAGTTTTGTGCTATATCGAGTATATGTAAAGCTAATTCTTTCAACTTGATTCCCCCTATGGAAATTTCCCAGTCCTATATTAACCCACAATTCTAGGATTTTTTGCATAACTCAGCTAAAATTTCACTAATATCTCTACTGACAGTATTTATAAGGGAACTGCGCTCCAAAATACTGCCCAAATCATGTGCATCCGAATTACAGATACACTTGTAATCTACTAAATACGGATGTCTTTTTAGTAAATTTCCATAGTTGCAATGCCTTGAAATTTCAACCACCTGTAATTCTAAATCAGGAGAAATAAATCCTAAGTTTGATATAATGCTAAAACTATGCCTGTCAATATGAGCTGGTATAGCCACACCACCAATTCTCAGAATTTCATCAATCGTCTCCATTAAACCTAAATTTATTGAATTTATTAGGAGCCTACTATACTCTTCAATAATGTTATCATTTTCATCATAAATATATTGATTGCCAAAGATGTTAATATTATTTTTTATTTTTGGCAGTCTATCATCCAACACCTCTTGAATTTTCATAGCCTCGGTTAAGTTGCTAAACAATGCAAGTATATGGACTTCTTCCTTTGTTGTTATCTCCACACCTGGAATACATATAATATTATGTTTTTGTGCAACCTTCATAAAACTAGTCAAGTTTTTTGTACTATTGTGATCAGTAATTGCAATTGCATCAAGCCCCTTTATTTTTGCCATATTTATGATATTATTTGGGGTCATATCATTTTCTGCACAAGGTGACAAACCACTATGGATATGCAGATCTACTGCAATCATGATTTTTTTTCTAGGAGTTCATTGATTTTTATAGCCAGCTCATATGCGGTCAAATGAGTTTTTAAAAGAGGAATACCCTCCTCATTGGCCTTTATGCAGGTATCTTCGTCTATTTCAGCATCCTCAACAATTATTATACAAGATGCCTCTCCTAACAATGCAACAGCTATTATGTTAATATTAGTTTGTATAGTAATCCATGCATCATTTTTTTCTATATGTGCCATAACCCAACTTAATAAATCCCCTATATAAACGCCTTCCACAACTTTTTCTATGTTTTGCTGACTAGCAACTAGCTCTAATTGGAGTTTATCAACTAAATGTTTAATCGTTAACATTATATCCCCGCCTTGAAAATAATTTTTGTTGAATAACAATAACCACAAAGGATTCATTATAGGTTGTAACCTATAGGGAGGTGTACATATCCAAGTTTGATTGTGTCTAAATTTATGTATTGTAAATTATTATTTCTAATTTGGTACATTGCCCAACAATGGACTCAATATGAAATTCGTCAGCACATCTTCTAATATTTGGCAATCCCATTCCTGCCCCAAATCCAAGTTCCCTAATTTTATTTGAAGCAGTAGAGTATCCCGCTTTCATAGCCAATTCAATATTTTCTATACCTGGACCACAATCCTCGACCCTGATGGTTGTTTTTTCTGTTTCTATATCCACCTCAATAACCCCACCTTCAGAATGTATGATAACATTCATCTCTGATTCATAGGTTGCAATTGCAATCCGTCTAATTATTCTTGAATCAATACCTAATTGTTTTAATATTTTTTTGATATTGCTAGATGCTTGTCCCGCCCTGTTGAAATCTTCCTTTTTTATTTGATAACTTAATTTAATAAATATCACTTCCCCTTTTCTAATTCTAAATTTCTACACTCCCTATGCACAGTATCTGCACCTTTTAACCCCTTGGAATATAGAATACCTGAACTAACAAACATGATATTTTTCGTAGTCATAATAGGTATTTGATTTTCTATGGCAAGTTTTATTGTCTCATCATCGGGAGTTTTACCCCTTACGAAAACAACTGCAGCAATATCTAACATTTCAGCCGTTCTAATGGTGTGCGAATTTACTAACCCCGTTAAAAGCAGCGTTTTATCATCCACAAATGCGAGTACATCACTCATTAAATCGCAAGCAAAAACCGTTTTTACTTCTCTATTCAAAAATTCCTCACCAGTTAAAATATCAGCGTCTAACAACTCCTGAACTTCCTTTAATAACATTCCTACGCCCCCTATATTTTTTCATTTAATAGTTTCTAAGGTCCTAAATAAGTTATCTAAATATAGACTATGAATTTTATGAAAACCTTCCCCACCTTCTATTATTTCTATAGAAGATTTGATGTTTTTTTCATGATGAAGTATCATTTTTTCGATAGCCTCCCATTTAGGCATTTTCTCTGGGAGATCATGGTAGTTGTGCTTTTCTAGTAGTTGTGTTATTATAGCTTGTTGTTCAATTAACAATTCTTTATAGGGAGTTAATTCCCCTTCTTTTTCAATAAAATTATACCATTCTTTAGACTGTTTATCCATAATTTCAATCAAACTATTTAAATCTTTTATAACTTTTGCAGTTTCTTGTGCATTTTCTTGTGAATAATTTATTATTCTTTTGGGTAAATTAATTTCACTTATATAAGCATCAGGATAATGGATCTTTATATTGGAAAGTTGGTCCTCTAAAAAATTTTTGTTGGTAAAAGCCAGCACATAAACTTTATAACTTTTGTCCATCTTATATATTAAATGTGATAACCCTTTACCGTTTAATTCCTCAACAAGATTTTCTATGTTTCCTATATCTGAAAGGCTCGCTATTTGAATCATATAAATTGACACCGGTTGAATACTGTCTTGGACTGTTTCCTTACTATAATTAGGCTCCATAATATTGTTTTGTGTGTCCATATTTTCCTTTTCATCACCTTTCTCATCATCAGCCAATGTTTCTTCTTCTAAATCAAGCAAATCATCAATTATATTCTCCTCCAATTCAAAATCTGGATATAGCACAGGTATAACCATTTTTTCAGTAATTTTCGAACCAATTATTATTGAGGCTATTGGTATAAAGATTAGGCTGAATATTATTAACATTAATTTGTAATCAATTCTGCCCTTTTTTCTTTTAAATCCTATTCTCCTCATATGAATACACTCCTAACTAAATTTTATATCCTAATACATTAAAATATTATTTCAACCTGCTTACTACTTACTATCCCTTTAGAGAATTTTATTGAATTTATTGAATACTTGTCTTATTATATATATAATAGTATTAAGTAAAATTATTCCACAATCGGGGTTGATAAGATGATTAAAAATTTTGTTAACAAAATATACCATCAAAAAATTGCTGAGATACAAAATCGTATACCGGTGTCCCTTAACTCGGCCGCTGACACCGCCACATCATTTTCAGAAATGCTGGATAGCGAAATTTCTAAAAATGAAATTAACCAGTATCCTTCCCATTTCGACCAATATATAAATAAGGCGGCTAGTAAATATAATATTCCACCGGCAATTATCAAATCAATAATTGGTGTTGAATCAAATTTTAATCCTGATGCCTTATCAAAAGCTGGTGCCCAAGGTTTAATGCAATTAATGCCGGCAACAGCTAAACAATTAGAGGTAAGTAATCCTTGGGATCCCCAACAAAATATTGAGGGTGGAACTAGATATTTAAGGGAACTTTTAAATCAACATGGTGGTAATTTAACACTTGCTTTGGCTTCTTATAATGCTGGCCCGGGTAATGTTGCACAATACAAGGGTATCCCGCCTTTTCCGGAAACACAAAATTATGTAAAAAAAGTATTGCAAAAAGTCAATGCATACAAGGCCTTTTCCAGATAAATAGTAAATCAATTATCTTTTCATAGTATTTGCCCATTAAAAAACAAGCTTTGTCAAACCAAAGCTTGTTTTAAATGTTTTATTTTTCTATAATCTCACGGCTGTAGAGTATCTCTTATTGTAGGTTCCTGTATCCAATGGAGATATCACAACTTTCATATTAATACCTGAAGAGGCATGAATAAATTGATTATCACCCAAATAGATACCCACATGGCTTATTGTCGAACTGCTACCATTGTTGAAAAATACCAAATCCCCTAACTGAAGCTGGTTTCTAGCAATAGGTGTCCCTACCTTGGCCTGGTCCCTAGAGCTTCTGGGCAAATTAATCCCATTTTGTTTTAGATAATCCTTGTAATATGTGTTAAATATATAATAGGTAAAACCAGAACAGTCAAAGCTATTTGGGCCAGCTGTAGCATACCTATAAGGTTTTCCCAAATACTTTTGAGTATACTCCTTCATGCTAGCAAGGGTAGATGTCCTAGATCCAGATCTAGTTACAGGTTGAGTTATGTTTATTGTTAATTCGACCTCTTCACATTTTATCCAACCCTCAATAAAATCTATTGTCAAAACATTAAACCATCCATTTTGATACCCTTTTATATAAACATCCTTATTCTTATCTAATTTAATAACTACATCGGCCTGAGTATTTGCTTTCTTGTAAAGGACAGTATTTTCCCTTAATGTTTTTGCTTGTGGGTAGTCGGGCTTAGTATTTATATAGTTTGAATATACAAAACCTCTTGTTCCATCAACCAGTTGTACCTCAAGCCATTCCCCCATTGTATTGATGATTTCTAGTTCATGTCCATTAGATAAGCGGGTTAAAATCGTGCTATCTGTTGATGGTAAAGAACGCAAATTAAGAACTGTATCTACCGCCACTAGCGCTTTTCGCCGTATGCCAGAATTTTCATCATTTTTTACAACAATATCTTTATACATCCAGCCTTTAAGGGATGTATCCTGTAGCATCACTTGGTACCAATCATTGTCCCTATCCTGAACTAACACTTGTGTCCCTATAGGCAGGGTCCCTATTGGTGTCCCTCCGAAATCTGCTGTATTACGCACCAATCCCTGTGAGGCAATTACAGTAGCAATATCATCAGCAAACACTGGGGACAAGGATATTAAAACAAAAAAGATAATGATTTGAGTCACAATCCCTGTATTTTTCTTTGTAAATATTTTCATATATTATCCACACCACCCAAAGTTAAAATATAAGTACAATTGTTCGTCAGTTTACATTATTCTACTTCCTTGTTAAAAGTCCTCTTTTTTTAGATAAAAACTTTTTTCCCAATTAATGTTCTTAATAATAATTTTTTAATACTTCCGCATTTCATAATAAGTCCTTGTATTTAAAAAACATCCCAACATTTAATATTATCATTTTGAAGTTTCTTCCAATAAAAAAAGAACATCCCTCATCTATTGATACAGGGACATTTAAATTTAGTTATATTGATTTGTATTTATTTTTTAAACCGTCGAGCACCTCCCCAGCATATTCTTGGGCAGAATATAAGGACATATCCCTATAGTTACCACATTGTACTGGGTTCATTGCAGGTATTTCTTTTGTATTTAAAACTTTCTCCAAGCAATTCATTAGGGCAAGAGCCACATCCTCCTCGGTTATATCTCCCAAATTTATAAAATAAAAACCTGTGCGACAACCCATCGGGGATATATCTATGGTACTAGGTATTTCCTCACGAATATAAACTGCTAATAAATGTTCAAATGAATGAATTGCAGCCGTAGGCATGTAATTTTCATTGGGTTGGGTAAATCGTAAATCAAATTTTGTTACTATATCCCCCTTTGGTGTTGTGATATGCCCACATTTTCTGACGAAGGGTGCTTTAACTTTTGTGTGATCCATTGTAAAACTTTCAACAATAATGTCCATTAACAATTCTCCCCTATCTTAAAAATATTCCAATATCTTTATTTCTATAATGAGTTTATTTTAATAAGTCGGTAAACTTTTTTTCTATCAAAGACCTCCTGGATATGGATGCCTGTGTATCAACATAGTAGCAACCCTCTTGAAAAATTAACACATCTCCCTCCCGAGCAGGAGTCAAAATCTTGGTCATAGGCACAAATACTATTTCTCCATCTATTTCTACTACTGCCGTATCACCTTCAAAGCGTTCAAATATTATCAAAATTGTCACATCCCTAATAAATAATAGATGCATTTTTCTCATGTCCTTATTTAATAATTGATTTTCTAAATTCTTTATTTTAGAAGGTTTCATCTTAGCCTAGGAAAAACTGGCATCTCCCTCTTATGTTTTGAAGAATTGTGTAAGCTCTCTATAACCCCTTTGTCTACCTCATCTATTGGTTTATTATCCAAGTAATCATCTATACTCTTATAACTAACACCCATTTCTAATTCATCCTTTTGTCCTTCCCATAAACCAGCACTAGGTTCTTTGTCAATTATCTCTTGAGGTATGCCCAAAACCCGTGCCCATTCATACACCTCATATTTTCTAAGATTTGCAATCGGAAGCAAATCCACTCCGCCATCACCATACTTTGTAAAATAGCCAGTATATAGTTCCGATGCATTGTCGGTCCCAACTACAAGATAATTCAGATTATTTGCCACAGAATATAAGGCACTCATTCTTAGCCTGGCTCTTAGATTGGCATCAGTTGTCCTTAAATTGCAGTTATTGTAAAGGTTTTTTCCCTGTAATTTCCCCGTAACCTTATTTAATATATCTTGATGATCCTGTGTTAAATCTAAAATGAAATGTAAAATACCACAATTTTTTGCAACTAATAAAGCATCCTCCACATCTTCCTGAGAGCTGTTAACAGGTAAAATAACACCCAATGAATTATTAGGAAATGCCTTTTTAATGAGATAAGCCACTACAGCTGAATCAATTCCCCCCGAAATACCTACCAATAACCCACTAGTCTTAGATGATTCAACCTGTTGCCTTAACCAGTTTATTATCAGATCAATGTGATTTTCAATTTCCATAACCATTTTCTTTCCGACACTCCTTTCAAAATAGGATAACTACTATAAATAACCATAATAGCATTCTCTATGCTTGGGTGTATAAATTTAATTCTTAGGGTTAAATTAAGTTTACATTTATATAATTTGTTGTCGAGGTGATGCTATAAATGAAATATTTGCATTGGTTTAAGGTACTATTAATTGGATTTATTGCCGGATTAATTAATGGCTTGTTTGGTGCTGGGGGAGGTACGATTATTGTTCCCGCCTTAAATTTCATTTTCCAGATACCACAACATAAATGCCATGCAACCGCAATATCAATTATTCTCCCCTTTACTATTATTAGTAGTTTTATCTATTGTAAACATGGATTTACATCAATAAACACTACAGTTACGGTAACTTTGGGCGGAATAATCGGCAGTATAATTGGTTCCAAGTCCTTAAATAAGCTTTCAGATAAACATTTAAGGAAAATTTTTGGCATATTTATGATTTTGGCTGCTATAAGGATGGTGTTTTGATGAATCTATTCATATTAGGTTTATTAGCTGGGATTATTGGGGGTATGGGAATAGGTGGGGGTACGATACTAATACCTGGCCTAATATATCTTACCGACCTTAACCAGCAAACTATTCAAAGCATCAATTTAATTTCTTTTATTCCCGTTGCAATTATTGCCCTGATTATCCACTATAAAAATAAAAACATTGTTCTCAAATTAGGTATTCCGATGATTTTATCGGGGCTTTTGGGTGCATGGATGGGTTCAAAATTGGCTTCAGATATACCTTCCGGAAATTTGAGACGTTTGTTTGGGTTATTCTTATTGCTTGTTGGTATCCGTGAGATATTGTATAAGGATGATAAGAAAAAATCTTAGTTATATATTATAAACCTATAAAAACATCTTATTCATCTAAAGCTACCAATACACAATCATAATACACAATATTTAAACCATAGCTTTCCGCCTTGTCAATTGTTTCCCCATCGAATGTTCCTGGTTGTAGCCAAACATAAGATATCCCCATTTGTTTAATTTCATCTAAGATTACACCGGTCACCTTAGGCCCAACCACCATATTCACACATTCCGGAATTTCTGGTAGTTCCTTGAGGCTTTTATACACTTTTTCCCCTTCTATCTCCTGATAATTTGGGTTTATCAAATAAACAGTATATCCATGTTCCTTTAGTTTTTTAAATATTTTATAGCCATATTTTTCTGGATTTGGCGTCGCCCCGACAACCGCCCATATCTTCTTTCCTAGCATTTCACTTTTATTTTTTTCAATAATATCCATGAATTTTTCCTCCTGCTTTTTATTATTTAATAGCTCAACTGTCCATTTTAAACTATCTTCCTATTTACAAAATAATTTTCCCATTCAGCTCTGTTAAATACTCCTTAGTTATTTTTTCAGTTTCACACCTTGCACTTGTCCATTCTGTGACCATGTTTAAAAAAAATTCTACTTCATCAAGCTTTATATATACATACAATTTTACCAATTCACCGTATTCTATATCCTTTAAAAGGAAATTATTTTGCAATATTTCATTTTGAACCTTACCCAATAAATGATATTCTATTTCTACAGCAATAAGTTTGTATATTCTTTTCACAACAATTTTGCCCGCTTCCACAGCAACCTTGGCCCCTCTTGTATATGCTCTTACCAAGCCCCCTGCACCCAACTTTATGCCACCAAAATATCTAGTAACAACCACAACAACATTTTTTAAATTTTCCTTTTTTATAACCTCCAGCACAGGAATTCCCGCGGTTCCAGAGGGCTCACCATCATCGCTATATCTTTGTACTAGATTAGAATCCTCTATAACATAGGCTGGCACATTATGAGTTGCATCTCTATGTTTTTTTTTGATTTCCTCAATAAACTGGATAGCTTCTTCTTCCGACTTAACCGGTTTAGCGTACCCAATAAACCTTGATTTTTCTATTATTATTTCATCAATCCCTTCCTTGTATAATGTACGATATTCCTTCAACATTTTTTTCATCCTTTTATGTATTTATAATTTAATTAAAGCCTATTTAACTACCAAGCACATTTAGTATGGATGCAGGATTTTAGCAAAATTAGGCATCCCATTTATAGAAGGTATCCACCCTTTAAGTAAATAAAAGTTTCTTCCTTATCCAAGCATCTAAGTAAAGAATTTAAAGCATTCGCCCAAAATAGGTGGTCAAATCTTTAGTTTGTTTATATTCACTTGTATAGGCTACTATTAAGATTGAACCCGCCGTTTAATGGGCGGGAACATCTTAATTTGTTTATTATTATACCATATTTTATATGCCTTATCATTGCCTTATATTTTAAAAACATAAATTACTTTTCATTTTAATAGTTATTTAATTAATAAAAGAAGCAGTGTATTCTGCTTCTTTATTAATTAAATTGCTATTTTTTCTTTTTTAGTTTTCATCATTTCCTTATATTTGCCATACGATAAACTTACCAAAGATTGGTCCTGGCTATAGGTAATAATGTCAATAGCTTCATCAATGGTGAAAAAACCTCCGTCTTTAAAACCTAAATCTTTATTTATTTGAAATTCCTTATTTTTTGTAGTCATGATATACCAAGTTATTTGGTTACATACTGGTTGTTTTCGTGAAATAGAAAAAAATTCGTAACTTGTTTCTCCCGCAGTTGATATAATCTCAGAATTCAATCCGGTTTCTATCTTAACCCGATTAATCGCCGCATCAACAGAAGAATCACAATTACGAATTTTTCCCTTTGGTAGCACCCATTCGTTTTTTTCGTTTTTCAAAAGAAATACCTGATTTGCATAGAAGATAACTCCCCCTGCACATTTTCTAACAATCATAGATAAAACCTCCTTTAATTGTTGTTGTATATTATAATATACTAATTTCCCAAAACTTACAACAGATATATAAAATATTGCCCAATCAAACTATAATAAAAATTGCCTTTAAACATACTTTTTGCCTCTTACATTATTTCTAAATAAAATAATAGCATTCCTTTTTTATTAAATATTTAAATCGTATTTTTTATATTTACTGTATAATATACCGTTTATTCTCACCTTCATTAAAATCCCGGATTCCAAAAATTCCTGACTTAATAATTCAGATTCGCTGTGTAATTGTGATGCGATATCCCCATCATTATAAGGAATTAGCAAATCTAATTCTATTCTTTCCTTCCCTATATTATCACAAACTTTTTCTAAAAGTTGGTCTAGGTTTTTACCAGTCTTAGCGGAAACAATGATTGTGTTTTCATCTTTAGGTATACCCGTATTTTCTTCTAATAAATCACTTTTATTAAAAACATTTATAATATTTTTGTTATCGACATCAAGCTCTTTTAATATTCTAGATGTGGTTTGCATTTGAAGTTCATAATTTTTATTTGAAGCATCTATAATATGTAATAATAGGTCGGCATATCTTACCTCCTCAAGGGTAGATTTAAATGCATCAACCAAATCATGGGGAAGCTTGCTTACGAAACCCACAGTATCAGTTAATAAAAATTCCCTATTATCATGTAATTGTATTTTCCTCAGAGATATATCTAATGTTGCAAATAATTTGTTTTTTACATATACCTCTTTGTCTGCATCATAGTCTTTGCCTTTTCTTAGGATTGCATTCATTAAAGTTGATTTTCCTGAATTTGTGTATCCAACGAGAGCTACTATTGGTAAGTTTGATTTCGTCCTTTGGGATCGTTGTGTTTCACGATTTTTTCTGACTTCTTTTAATAATTTATTAATTTCATCAATTCTTCTTAAAATATGCCTGCGGTCAATTTGTAATTTCATCTCACCGGGACCTCTGGTACCAATGCCACCCCCCAATCTGGATAATTCCTTACCCAAACCAATTAACCGGGGTAAGCGATATTTTAATTGGGCTAATTCTACCTGTAATTTTCCTTCCCTACTTTGTGCTCTTTGGGCAAATATATCTAGTATGACAGTTGTGCGGTCTATAATATCAACTTGGATTATTTTCTCCAAATTTCTTATTTGTGCACCTGATAATTCATCGTTAAAAACTACTAGATTTACCTCATGGATCTTGCACATTTCAGCAATTTCTTCAGCCTTTCCTCTACCTATAAAATATGCGGGGTGTATAGAAGCCCTATTTTGCATAGTCATTGCAATAACTTCAGCACCCGCAGTTTTGACAAGTTCACTTAATTCTTCCATGGAATCATCTATTCCAATATCACTTTCCCTAGTATTTAAACTAAGCCCAACAAGTATTGCCCTATTTACCTCTTGGTCCAATAAATCTGTTACCATATTTTCACCCCTAAGTCTTTACTTATCTTACTGTTAATTTGTTATAGATATTTATATTATCATATTAACAATCCTTTTATCAATCTTTGAATTATTCAAGGTAGGTAATTGCATTTCTTTATTTAAGGGAGTTAATTTGCTGTTAAGTTCTTCCGTTAACCACACATTGCATAGGGAAAGTAAATAAGTGAACTTTCAACATCCCTAAATCAAGGTAAATCTTATTTAATTATATATTTTCCTATATTTAAGTTAACAATAATACTATTAAAGCTATCTATGGCTCATAGAGCGGTGCAATATTTAAAAATTTATCCTCAGGAACATATATGTAATTTTGTGGCACTTTGCCAACTATAATTGTTTCCGCTATAGGTATGTTATTGCTTACCTCCATAATGTTGGAATTAAAGGGTATAATCACCTGCACCTTCATATTAACAGTTAAAAAAACCTTATGTCTAGTCTGGTTAATACCCGATTGCTGAAATTCCGTACCAAAATTTACATCTACCGCTCCTAGGGGAATCATTGTTAGTTTAAACTTGGGTCCATAATAGGCAAATAGCTGACTTCCCAATATGCTGGCAAGAGGAATTCTCTCATATAGGACATAACCATCCTTAAGGTGGTTTTGTATTGTCAGTGCAGTATTTGCAGCGATTCTATTCATCATAATAGTATTTGATTGCATGAAAGTGATATTTCCATCTGTGTCTTCCTTTGTGACAATTAAATCCTTATATTTTATATCTTTTTTTACAACATTTTCAATGGATTCATGTATAGCTCCCGTTATTATTTCCCGTGCTCTTAGGTCACCAATAGCTTGTACTGTCGGAATAATTTTGTTATCTATGTAAATAAAACTAAGGCTTAACAATGTAAATACCAAGGTAATTATGAAATAAACTTTGATTTTAAAATATCTCGCTCTTTTTTTCACGTACAAGATAATCATCCTCCCCTATCAATATATGTAAGGGGATGAAAATATTGTGCAACCATTTGAACTTATTTTTGATTTTTCTATGTTAATTTTGTATAGTTAGATAGGTGCTTAACAGTGTATATATTTTATGTTATAATGTTTATGTTATAATTAATACCCTAAGCTTGATATATCAATCATTTATCCCTTTTACACAGATACAGCTAGTGGTGAAAGTTATTATGGTATTTGTTTGCTAAATTTAAATATTAACCTTTTGTATTTTAAAGATGGAGGTATATATATGCCAAGAAAAAAACATTCAAAAAACAATAATGATAAGACAAGCCCTACTAAAACAAAGAGATTTGCAATCAAAAATATTCTTTTAGTATTGGTATCTCTCTTTGTTCTTCTCGCTTTTATTGGTGCTGGCGCTGCTGTGGGTATTGTTGCTAGCATTGTCAAGGATACTGACCCCATCGATCCATCAAACATCTATGATCTTCTGGATGAAAGTTCTTTTATATTGGATAGCGAGGGGCAAATAATAGAAAAAATTCAGACTGATTCTGAATTCTCGGCATTCTTTAATGATTC
>CAZUTD010000008.1:3745-16109 GCA_964623185.1 uncultured Clostridiaceae bacterium | reverse complement strand
TACATATTTTATTGTAGAGGATTAACTTATTTTTGCGCAGACAGGGCTTAATTAAATTAAGGAAGTTAAAAATCTCATGCTTCCTTATGATAAAAAACAAAGGAAAGTAAGCAATCGATTTTTAACTAGGTGATTGACACATAAGCAGATGGCCGAAATCTATGATTTCGTGGCAGTCCGCTTAGTTAAAAATCCTGCAATTCATATCATTGGTTTTATATTAAAAAAAGAATGTGGGGATTTTTAACATCCCTAAAAAACCTAAAAGAGCTTTAACCTTCTCAGAGCCTGAAGTAATATGAATGAGTAATATAAAATCATATCAATGCTGATGGTACTTGGCGGGTAACTGCCTGGGAGAGTAGGACGTTGCGACACAAATTAATCCTCCACGGATAAACCTGTGGGGGATTTACTTGTTTTTGTATTAAAATGCTTATAAATTTTGCATATAACAAATTAATGAGAAATGCTGAAAATTGTGCTATAATGTAAAGTGTAATTTGACAATAAATTGGAGGCCATTACCTTGAATATTAATAGTAGGGAAAAATTTTTTGCAGTAGTAGTAACAATAGTTATTATTATCAGTGCTTTTTATTTTAGCTACAACTATAAAAAAATAAATAATGTTTCCAGCAAGATACTACCAAAATCCGATATATGGACTGATTACGCGGATTTATCTGTGGTAAAAATAAACCAGTCCGACAACTTTATACAGGCCGAAATTAGCTGGGAACCCTTTAAAAAGCATAGGAAGGTAAGAGGTATCTACATGACGGGACATAGTGTGGGTTTGAAAGAAAGGTTGGATAAAACTATCCAGATGACTAATCAGTCGCTTATTAATTCATGGGTTATAGATATAAAAGATGATTATGGGACTCTTACATATAAATCTTCCGTCCCCATGGCAAAGGAAGTAGGGGCAGATAAGATAGTTAAAGTTGGGGATTTTCATTTGGTTATGGAAGCCTTAAGGGAAAATGATATATATCCTATTGCAAGGATTGTGGCATTTAAAGATAAACAAGCCACAAGTGCTAGGCCAGATCTGGCTATAAAAACTAATACGGGGGCAGTATGGAGAGATAGGAAAGGCGACTCATGGCTAAATCCCTATAATAGGGAAACTTGGGATTACCTTGTAGACATTGCAAAAGAAGCAGCTGAAAAGGGTTTTAAGGATATACAATTTGATTATGTTAGATTTCCCACGGATGGCAATAGGAGTATAATAGATTATGGGGAAGTTGCCATGGAAGAAACAATGGCGGGAACCATTGCTGAGTTTTTACAATATGCAAGGGGGGAGCTACAAGAATATGGGGTTTATGTAACGGCAGATGTTTTTGGCTTGGTAACAACTGTTTCGGACGATATGAATCTGGGACAGCATTTGGAGACTCTGACCCCTAGCACTGACGCCATATTGCCAATGGTTTATCCTTCCCATTATGCTTTGGGAACCTATGGGGTCCCCATACCCGATAAAGATCCGTATACAATAGTCTACACCAGCATGAAGACTGCTAGGGAGAGAATCGAATTATTTGATACGATGGAAAAGAAGGCTTTATTGAGACCGTGGCTCCAGGATTTTACTGCATCATATTTGGGTGCTGGGTATTTTAAAAGATATGGCAAAAATGAAATTGAGGCCCAGATTAAGGCAACCTATGATGCAGGTTTGGAGGAATGGATATTATGGAATGCTGGTAACCGGTATACTTGGGACGCCCTAGTAGAAAATTAAGTATTTTAAAATGTGATTGGAAAGCTCTTATTTCTTTCGCATTTTTTATTGCTATTAAAACAAAAAGATTTGCTGAGTCTTGGGTGATAGTTTGTATATTCGATTTTTAATAGAGAGTTAATGTTTTATTAAAACCATTGAGTAAACTACAAGCTTATATTGGGGCTTATTCTATACTTTGCGTATTTTTATTGTTGATATATGCATAGATTGATAAAAATATAGGAGAATAAAGAAGAATATTATGTGCAAAATGAGACCAATATCGCCAAATTTCATTTTGACATTGAATATATGGAGTGATACAATATATTGCACAAGACATGGAAGGGGGACACTAAATATAGTGGTTTACAAAATGAAATTTTGTTTTGTTTATTGGTGAAAGGGCTGATAAATATGGTAAAGGTTATCAAAAGGGATGGGAGATTAAGCGAATTTGATGTTTATAAAATAATTAATGCTATAGAGAAGGCTATGGTCGAAACAAAGATGGGTATTGATAAAAAATTGAGTCAGGAGATTGGGGAAAATATTAAAATAAAACTTCAAAATAGGCCTAATGATGTGGGCGTTGAGGAAATTCAGGATATTGTCGAAAATATGTTGATGGCTAGTAATAGGAAAGATGTTGCCAAGCAGTATATCATTTATAGGAATCATAGAACTAGGACTAGAAACATAAGGGGGAAGGCAGATAAGAATTTGCTAACCAACGAATTTATTAGCAAATACAAACATAAATTTTCGCCCATGGATCAACTGGGAAGTTTTGTTTATTATAGGACTTATTCAAGATGGCTAGCTGAGGAAAGTAGGAGGGAATATTGGTGGGAAACAGCTAGGAGGGCTGTAGAGTATAATTGCAGTCTTGTCCCCACTACAAGGGAAGAGGCAGAAAAGTTGTTTGATAATGTTTATAACTTGAGGCAATTTTTGTCAGGGAGAACTTTCTGGGTGGGGAATACCCCTGTAGCCAAAAACTATCCAATGGCAAATTATAATTGTGCCTTTATAGTTGTAGATAATTTTGATTCTTTCAAGGATTTATTTTATTTGTTGATGGTAGGGGCGGGTGTGGGTGTTAGGGTTTTAAAAAGGGATGTTGCCCTACTACCAAAAATCAGATTTGATTATGAAATTATACATAAAGATTACAGTCCAGTCCCATACCATGATAGGGAAGATAATACCAGTCTTAAGTTTTTCCATAAAAACACTGTCAAAATTACTGTGGGTGATAGCAAAGAGGGGTGGACACAGGCTCTGGATTTTTTCTTAAAGGTTTTATACAGCCATGAATATAGGAAAATAAAATCAATAATTATTAGTTATGACCATGTTAGGCCAAAGGGTGAAAAATTGAAAACCTTTGGTGGGACAGCCAGCGGGCACGGAAGTTTAAAAAATATGTTTTATAAAATTGATAAAGTTATTAAAAATAATAAGAAAATTAATGCTAGTAACAAGGGTAGGTTAAGGCCTATAGATTGCTTAGATATAGCAAATATTATTGGGGAAAATGTTGTAGTTGGTGGGGTAAGACGAACTGCCGAAATGCTTTTAATAGATTCCCTAGATGATGAGGCTATTGAGGCTAAATCAAATTTATACAAGGAAATTGATGGTCAATGGATTGTGGACCAAGACATTATACATAGGCAGATGAGTAATAATTCCATATACTATGAGGAAAAACCTTCAAGGGAGGAAATAAGGTGGTTACTTGCAAAGATGCGTTACTCGGGAGAACCTGGTTGGGTAAATGCCCAAGCAGCATCAAAGCGAAGGCCAAATATGAAAGGCGTGAATCCATGTGGTGAAATCCTATTGGATTCCAAGGGATTATGTAATTTAACAACGGTCAATGTTTATGCCTTTGTAAAGGCTGATGGAAGCTTGGATAGGGATGCCTTATTAGAGGCACAAAGATTATCCGTAAGGGCAAGTTATAGGATGACTTGCGTTGAATTGGAATTGCCAAAATGGGATGCCATACAGCAAAGAGATAAATTATTGGGATGTTCTTTAACTGGGTGGCAGGATATGGTGAATGTTACAGGCTTGACAAAAAAACAGGAAGAGGAATTGTTGAGGGACTTAAGGGAAGTAGCTCATGAGGAGGCAAAATCTTATGCTGGAGCTATTGGCGACAATATGCCCTTATTAATTACAACAATAAAACCAGAAGGGACATTAAGCCAGTTACCAACTGTATCAAGTGGAGTTCACTATTCGCACGCTCCTTACTATATAAGGAGGATAAGGGTAAGCGCTGATGATCCATTAGTGAAGGTGTGCGAGGAACTAGCTTATCCTGTATTTCCAGAGGTGGGCCAGGATTGGGAAACTTGCGTTACAAAGGTTGTTGAATTCCCAGTAAAAGCACCCAAGGGAAAAACAAAATATGATGTTTCAGCAATAGAACAGTTGGAAAATTATAAAATGTTTATGGACAACTATGTAGACCATAACTGTTCAATTACTGTCCATGTTAGAGAAAGTGAGTGGGATGATGTGGAAGAATGGGTGTGGCAAAATTGGGATAAGACTGTTGCATTGACATTCCTGTCCTTGGAGGATAACTTTTATAAATTATTGCCCTACGAGGCTATAGATGAGGAAGAGCATAGGAAAAGGGTAAATGAAATGAAAGCTTTTATTCCCTCCCTAATAAGCAAGTATGAAAAAAAAGAAAGCGATATAAAAATATTGGAAGATAATTGCGAGACAGGAATTTGTCCCATAAGATAATAAAAAAGATTAAGTCTAAAGATAGGATTTTTCTTGATCCTATCTTTTTTGTATATTTTTTGCGGAAAGATTAATACTAGCTTTAAGGCATATCAAAGATAAAGGAGGCAGGTTCAATGGGAGAAAAAATGACTCCAAGACAATTAGAAGAAGAAATAATAGATTTTTTAAGACAACATAAAAGTGGGAGTTTGGCAACATGTATGGGTAATATACCCCGCTCAAGCCCGGTCCTATATTTTTTAGGAAGGCAAATGGACATATATATATTGTCCGCTGGGGGCGAAAAATTTAGGGCCATAGCAGAAAATCCAAATATATGTTTATTAGTAAATACTGAGTATATTAATTTTAGGCGAATCAAGGGAGTGCAAGTATTTGGAAGGGCCATAACTAGTCAGCAGGATGATAGGATATTAAAGGAAGCAATGAAATATACCCCTAATAATGAGGCATTACAGTTTAAAAATCAAAATATAAATGCAATTAAAATTTTCCCGGAGGAAATTGTATATCTAGATTCAATAGTTGACGGAGATAGAACAAAACAAATTTTACGGAATAGGGAAGTTGAAATACAGGCGGAGGATATATTATTAATGCATTAAAAAAATAAAAACAGCAGGGTGTCTGCCCTGCTGTTAGGAGTATTCTTTATGCTAATGCTTCTTTCAATACTTGGATAAACTTTTTATTTTGTTCCATGGTACCGATGGAAACCCTGATATAGGTTTTTCCCATTGGTCTGACAATAACACCCTTTGACTGCATTTCTACAAAAACATTCCTACTATCCTTTCTTGAATCAAAGAAAATATGGTTTGTTTCGGAAGTTGCATACCAGAGGCCCATTTCGTCAAAGGCTTTATACAAGTATTCCTTGCCTTCTTTATTTACCTGGTAACTTTGTGCCAAAAATTCTTGGTCCTCTAGGGCAGCAAGGGCAGCAGCTTGGCCTAATGTATTTACATTAAAGGGGCCCCTAATCTTATCAATGTTTTTCAAGATTTCCTCAGATGCTAGGGTATATCCGACCCTGAGGGCTGCTAAACCATAAATTTTTGAGAAAGTTCTCATTACTATAAGGTTGGGATATTCTTGCAAATAATCTAAAATATCATGAGGGTAATCATTATTTGTTACAAATTCCTTATATGCCTCATCATAAACAATTATAATATTCTTTGGAACTGCCTTGAGAAAGTCTAGGAGTTCATCTTTTGTGAACATTGTACCAGTAGGATTATTGGGGTTGCATAGCCAAACTAGGCGTGTCTTATCAGTAATTGCTTCAGCCATTGCCTTTAAATCGTATGTAAAATTTTTCAGGGGTACAATTACAGGGGTAGCACCCATCATTTTTGTGGTGGTCATATACCTAGGAAATGTAATATCGGCTAAAATCACCTCATCCCCTTTATTTAGAAAAGTTTTTGCAATTGAATCTAGCATTTCATCAGAACCGCTACTAGGCTGAACTTGACTAGTTTGAAGATTTAGTCTTTTTGCAAGAGCAATCTTTAAATCAGTGGCATTGCCATCTGGGTAGTAATTTAATTGATCCATAACCCTGGCGATGCCTTCCTTGGCTTTAGGTGAACAACCAAGGGGATTTTCATTGGAAGCCAATTTTATAACCTCATCTAAACCATATTCTCGTTTTACATCTTCAATGGGTTTTCCTGGTTCATAGGCTTGCAAATCCTTAAGCTCTTCACGAAACACAATGCTCATAATTTAAACCTCCTTAAAATTTTATTATTTTCGAACTTTTATCTTGATGTTTATTATCTATCCCAATAGATGGAAACATGTCAACTCTATCCCCTTGCTAGCTGGGGATAGATATCCATGAGATGGGATCTCTAATATTGGGTCATGTTTGTTATATTATAACATATTAGTTAGTTAATTTTCATGGGATAAAACTAAAAATAATACAAATTTGTAAAAGTAGTTATAATATTAATTGGATTTGGAATAATTTATTTATAGATAAAGATTCCAAAAAAACTTTATTAAATAAAAAGGAAATCAAAGAACGATATAGAATATATAAGCAATCAAATTAATAATCGATATCATACACGAGGGGGAAAGTAGATGAAAATATATGAAGCCGACAAAATAAGAAATATAGCTTTATTAGGACATGGTGGGTGTGGAAAAACCACATTAACAGAAGCAGCTTTATTCACAGCCAAAGTTGTAAACAGGATTGGAAAAGTAGAAGATGGAAATACAGTTTCAGACTTTGACAAGGAAGAGATTGCCAGAAAAATATCTATAAACACATCGGTAGTCCCCATAGAGTGGGAAGGCCATAAGATTAATTTTATTGATGCCCCAGGTTATTTTGACTTTATTGGTGAAGTTCAAAGTGCTATGAAGGTGGCGGGTGGATTAATTATTTTGGTGGATGCTACCAGCGGCATAGAAGTTGGTACAGAAAAAGCTTGGGATTATTTCGAAGATAAGAAGAAGCCAACCTTCATTTTTATAAATAAAATGGATAGAGAAAACGCGGATTTTGAAAAAGTTTTGAATCAACTAAGGGAAAGGTTTGGTAAAAAAGTAGCACCCTTCCAAATTCCCCTGGGTGAAAAAGAAAACTTTATCGGAAATATTAATGTTGTAAAAATGGTTGCCAAGGAATATGACGGCAAAACTTGTGTGGAGAAACCAATTCCTGAGGATAAAAAGGCCCAAGTCTTAGAAATACGAGAAATGCTAATGGAGTCTGTGGCTGAAAGCGATGAAGAGTTACTAGAAAAATATTTTAACGGTGAGGAATTTACACAGGAAGAAATCCAAGAAGGATTGAGAAAGGGAGTTATTAGCGGGGAAATTGTACCAGTGATTTGCGGTGCAACTCTTGAAAATATAGGTCTTCATAGTTTGCTAAATATGATTAATGATTATTCTCCTTCTCCGGCAGATATGCCCCCTAAACAAGGGAAAAGACCCCACAGTGATGAGGTGGTAGAGAGAACATTGGGTGATGATCAACCATTTTCGGCCCAAATTTTCAAGACTATAGTAGACCCTTACATGGGAAAAATATCTGTATTTAAGGTTATATCCGGAGAATTAAAAGGGGATATGGAAATTTTAAATGCAAATATGGATGAAAAGGAAAGGATTAACAATATATTCTTATTACGGGGAAAGACCCAAATTGAAGTAGATAGGATAAAGGCAGGTGACATTGGTGCAGTTGCCAAATTACAACATACGCGGACTGGGGATACCCTATGCAGTGTTAATGACCCGGTAGTTTATAGCGGTATTGATTTT
Organism: uncultured Clostridiaceae bacterium; assembly: GCA_964623185.1. GTDB lineage: Bacteria > Bacillota > Clostridia > Peptostreptococcales > Natronincolaceae > CAYMGQ01. The sequence goes on along the minus strand of CAZUTD010000008.1, from coordinate 8,299 downwards.
ACTTTACCCCAATTAATCTTAGCGATTGATCCCAAGGCTCGTGGGGATGAAGAAAAAATAAGCTCAGGACTACAACGGTTAGCGGAAGAAGACCCATCCTTTACATTCGAAAGAAATGCAGAAACCAAACAAACATTAATCCGTGGTCAAGGAGAATTGCATATTAAGGTAATTACCAGTAAATTAAAAAACAAGTTTGGTGCAGAAGTGGAACTAAATGACGCTATTGTACCCTATAGGGAAACAATTAAAGGCAAATCGGATGTTCAAGGCAAACATAGAAAACAATCAGGGGGTCACGGCCAGTATGGTGATGTTAAAATAAGGTTTGAACCTAGCCAAACAGAGTTTGAATTTAATGAGGAGATTTTTGGTGGTTCTGTGCCAAGGTCTTATATACCGGCAGTTGAAAAGGGCCTATTAGAATGCTTGGAGACAGGAGTATTGGCTGGTTATCCTGTTGTTAATATTAAGGCAACACTATATGATGGGTCCTACCATGATGTGGATTCATCAGAGATGGCATTTAAAATTGCCGCTTCCCTGGCCTTTAAAAAAGGTATGGAAATGGCTAACCCAGTATTATTAGAACCCATTATGAAGGTTGATGTTATGGTGCCTGAGGAGTATATGGGGGATGTTATGGGCGATTTAAATAAGAGGCGGGGTAGGATTATGGGAATGGAACCCCAGGCCAAGGGAATGCAATTGGTTGTGGCGGAGGTTCCCCAGGCGGAAATGTTTAAATATGCAATAGATTTAAGATCTATGACCCAGGCTAAGGGAAACTTTACCATGGAATTTACAAGGTATGAGGAAGTACCACAAATGATAAGTGAAAAAGTAGTGGAAGCTGCGAAAGCGGCTAAAGAATAAAACATTTTTTAGGGCATATGCGGAAAAGCATATGCTTTTTTTTGTGTTTTTTAAATATTTGATTAAAATTTTGAATTTGTGGAATTATTGTAATAGGTTACATTTGACAAATGGAAAAAAATTTTATATAATGAAGGTCAAAGAAGGTCTAACGGGGTGATTTTATGGCTAGAATTAGTGATATTATAGAAAGATTTTTAAAAGAATTAATTGAAGACAGTGGGGGAACCACAATTGAAATACAAAGGAATGAATTGGCAAGGCATTTTGGTTGTGCCCCATCGCAAATCAACTATGTATTGATGACTCGCTTTGATTATGCACAGGGATACCATGTTGAAAGTTACAGGGGTGGTGGTGGATATATAAAGATCAGGCAGTTGATATTTGATGAGGACCAGGGTCTACATTATATAATTAGTGAGAAAATAGGTGACGATATTACTAAAACTGAAGGAAATCGGTTAGTTAGGTCGCTCCTGGAAAGGGAAATTATATCCTTGAGGGAAGCAAGGCTTATAAAGGCCGCGACTGATGATGCTGCTATTATTTCACCATTAAATACCAGGGATCAAATTAGGGCAAATATATTAAAAAATATGTTGGCCACATTATTGTATTAGGAGGAGGGAGAATGTGATTTGTGAAGAGTGCAGAAATAGAAAAGCTACTGTGCATATGCAAAAGATAGTTAAGGGAAAAAAAGAGGAGATTCATTTGTGTGAGGAATGTGCAAGGGAGAGGGATGCCTTGAATTTTGAAAATCCCTTGTCAATACACAGCTTTCTAACCGGTCTATTGGATATCAATCCAAAACACCAATTCCAATCCCATTCGACTTATTCGTATCAATGTAGCCACTGTGGTTTTACCTATGATAAAATTAGGCAGGTAGGCAGGTTGGGGTGTAGCCATTGCTATGAGGAGTTTCAGGATAAATTGGGCCCCCTTATTAGAAAAATACAGGGCAACCTACAGCATACGGGTAAAGTGCCGAAAAGAACCGGGGAAAGTATTGCCTTAAGAAGGCAATTGAACAATTTGAAGAATGAATTAAACGAGGCTATATATAAACAGGAGTTTGAAAATGCGGCTGTATTAAGAGACCAAATAAGGGACCTTGAAAACAATATTGAAGGTATATAGGAGGTGGTGTGGATGAAGGAAGGAGTAGAAGGATCAAAATTGGATACGGATATTGTCATAAGCAGCCGGATAAGGATGGCTAGAAATATTGCGGATATTCCTTTTCCCCATCATTTAAGTGAGACTTCTGCCAAGGAAGTAACGACAAAAGTTTATAATAGCATAATATCAGGTAATTCTTGTTTGCGGGAGGAGTTTATCCTTAAGGCAATGAAAGATTTAGATGAAATTGAAAGATTAAATTATATAGAAAAACATTTGATTAGTCCCGATTTGGCAAAAAATATAATTAGCGGAAATATGTTAATTAATAAAGAGGAAACTATCAGTATCTTAATTAACGAAGAGGACCATATCAGGATCCAATGTTTATTGCCAGATTTACAGTTAGATAAGGCCCTAGATACTGCTAATAAAATTGATGATTTGTTGGAAGAAAACATTGATTATGCCTTTGATGAAAAGCTGGGATATTTAACGGCTTGTCCTACTAATGTGGGGACAGGAATCAGGGCATCGGTCATGTTGCATTTACCAGCTTTAAAACTTACAAGCCATATAAATGCTATCTTAAGAGCGGCTGGACAGATAGGTTTGGCTGTCAGGGGTATTTATGGGGAAGGAACTGAATTTACAGGAAATATTTATCAAATATCTAACCAGGTGACCCTTGGGGTAAGGGAAGACGAAATCATCGGGAACCTATATGAAGTAACAAGGCAAATTATTAAAAAAGAAAATGCGGCACGGGAAAGAATATTTACTAATCAAAAAATTGATTTAGAGGATAAATTATTTCGTTCCTATGGCATCCTAAAAAACGCTAGAAAAATAACGGCAAATGAGGCAATGCAACTTATTTCAGATGTTAAGCTAGGTGCAAATATGGGAATTATTAAGGAAGTTAATATAGAAAAACTAAATTGCCTTACACCCATGCTCCAGGCTGGATTTTTGCAAAAACATTATAAAACTAAATTAAGTGCTAATGAAAGAGATATTAGGAGAGCGGAATTAATACGAGATACATTGTAAATTAAGGAGGGAAAATTTATGTCAATGGATGGAAGGTTTACTGAAAGGGCACAAAAAGTTATTATCATATCTCAGCAGTTTGCCCAGGAATTGGGTCATAATTATGTTGGAACAGAGCACATATTATTGGGTTTATTGCAAGAAGGAGAGGGAGTCGCTGCAAAGGCTCTTATAAATTTGGGAATAGGAATGCCACAATTGCAGGGGGCAATTATTCAGGCTGTTGGCAGGGGTTCTACCCAGGGAAAATTAATGGGTTTTACACCAAGAACAAAACGGGTTTTTGAATTAAGCTTTCAGGAAGCGAGATCACTGGGCCATAATTATATAGGAACCGAACATTTGCTCTTAAGTTTGATTAGGGAAAGCGAGGGAGTTGCAGCCAAGGTATTACTACAATTAGGGGCCAATCTTGAAAAGGCAAGGGAAGAGGTTTTAAATATCCTGAATAGTAAGGGAGGCCAGGCTAGTATTGAAGGTGCAAAAAATAAGGGTTCTGTAGACACACCCACCTTGAATAAATACAGTAGGGATTTAAATCAAATGGCAAGGGAAGGAAAGATAGATCCAGTTATTGGGAGAGATAAGGAGATTCAGAGGGTGATACAAATATTAAGCAGGAGGACAAAAAACAATCCATGTTTAGTAGGTGAACCTGGTGTGGGTAAAACCGCTGTTGCAGAGGGCCTGGCCCAGAGGATTGAAGAAGGCAATATCCCAGAAAGTTTAAAAGGGAAAAAGGTTATAACCCTAGATTTGTCTGGAATGTTAGCAGGTGCAAAATATAGGGGAGAGTTTGAAGACCGACTAAAAAAATCCATAGAGGAAATTATGAAGGCTGGGGATATTATCCTATTTATTGATGAGATTCATACCATCATTGGGGCTGGCGGGGCAGAAGGTGCTATCGATGCATCCAACATCTTAAAGCCATCATTAGCCCGGGGTGAGCTGCAAACTATAGGTGCTACTACTATCGATGAATATAGGAAACATATAGAGAAAGATGCTGCCCTAGAAAGAAGATTTCAACCTATTATGATTGAGGAACCTAGTGTGGAGGACACAATTCAGATTCTTACGGGCCTAAGAGATAAATATGAAGCCCACCATAGGGTAAAAATTACGGATGAAGCTTTAAGGGCAGCTGCAGAACTGTCACATAGATATATATCAGATAGATTTTTACCAGACAAGGCAATTGATTTAATTGATGAGGCGGCTTCAAAAATTAGGTTGAAGGTTGTAACAGCTCCGACGGATTTGAAAGACTTAGAAGAAGCGTTGGAAAAATTGGCAAAGGAGAAGGAAGAAGCTATTTCTTTGCAGGATTTTGAGAGGGCAGCTAAGATAAGGGATAAGGAAAAAACTGCACAAGAAGAATTGAAAGAAAGACAGGATAATTGGCAAAACAAAAAACAGACTAGTGATGCGATTGTTGATGAAGAAGAAATAGCTGAAATTCTTTCTGATTGGACAGGAGTACCGGTTACTAAG
>CAZUTD010000008.1:0-3735 GCA_964623185.1 uncultured Clostridiaceae bacterium | reverse complement strand
GGAAGAAGAATCAGAAAGATTGTTAAATATGGAAGCTATATTGCATAAGAGGGTTATTGGTCAGGAGGAAGCGGTTAAATCAGTAGCCAGGGCCGTGAGAAGAGCAAGGGTAGGATTGAAAGATCCCAAAAAACCCATTGGTTCCTTTATATTTTTAGGGCCAACAGGGGTGGGAAAAACAGAACTGTCCCGAGCCTTAGCAGAGGCCATTTTCGGTGACGAAGATGCCATGATTCGGATTGATATGTCTGAATACATGGAAAAGCATACAGTATCACGATTGATAGGGTCGCCACCGGGTTATGTTGGTTTTGATCAAGGCGGGCAATTAACAGAAAAGGTAAGAAGAAAACCTTATTCAGTGGTTTTATTTGACGAAATTGAAAAAGCCCATCCTGATGTATTTAATATCCTGCTACAAATATTAGATGATGGCAGATTAACTGATGCACAAGGAAAAACTGTGGATTTTAAAAATGCCATTATTATCATGACCTCCAATGTAGGGGCACATACTATAAGAAGGCAAAAAACTCTTGGTTTTACAGTGGATGATGGTAATCTAGCCCAAAATGAGTACGAAAAAATGAAAGATAATGTTATGGAAGAATTAAGAAGAAACTTTAGGCCGGAATTTTTGAACAGAATTGATGACATCATAGTCTTTCATAGTTTGGACAGAAAATATATTTCCAAAATAGTAGATTTGATGACAAAAGATTTAATGGAGAGGTTGGAAAAATTGGAAATGACCATAGATATTACCCATAAGGCAAAGGAATATATTGCTGATAAGGGTTATGACCCTCAATATGGGGCAAGACCTTTGAGGAGGACCATACAAAAACTAATAGAGGACAGATTGTCAGAGGAGTTACTCAAGGGCAGTATAAATGCGGGCAGCCATGTTGAGGTTGATGTTGAGGATGAGCAATTGGTAATTCACAAAAAATAACAGGGGGGTAACCCCCTATTATTTTAGAAAAAGTTGTAGCTGCAGGGCTTAAAATAGTATACTAGTATTTGATAAAATATTAATAATTCTGGGGAAGTTTTCAATAGGGGGATAAGTTTTTTCCTTAAACCCAAGGTGAGGGGCAAAAATCTTAACCGGAAATAGTGGGGGATAAAATGAAAAAAATTAAAAAAAAATATGTATGCCAGCAATGTGGCTATGAAAGCCCGAAATGGTTAGGACGGTGTACTGGATGCAATGAATGGAATACCATGGAAGAAGAGTTGGTAACAAGCAAAACAGATTACAAAAGATCTTCTACTATGGCAGGTGGTAAAAAACCCCAATTGATTAAATTTGTTAAATCTGGCAATCATGAAAGATATGATACAAAAATTGATGAGTTAAATCGTGTCTTGGGAGGAGGTCTGGTCAAGGGGTCGCTGACCTTGATATCAGGTGAGCCAGGTATTGGCAAGTCAACATTAATTTTACAGGCTAGTAGCAAAATTGCAGAGGCTTATGGAAAAGTCTTATATGTTTCTGGAGAGGAATCAGAGGAACAGATTAAAATGAGGGCTGAACGGTTAGGAGCCTTGGCCGATTCATTATATATCGTTTCAGAAACAAATATTGATCTTATTGAAGGCTATATAAATGAAATGCAACCCTGTTTCGTACTTATTGATTCGGTGCAAACCTTATTTAAGGAGGAATTATCCTCTGCACCTGGGAGCATTTCCCAGATTAAAGAATGCGTTAACAATTTGATGCGAATTGGAAAATCAGGAAATATACCCATGTTTATTGTAGCCCATGTGACAAAACAGGGCGAGTTGGCTGGACCCAGGGTATTAGAACATATGGTGGATACTGTCCTGCATTTCGAAGGTGAGCGTACCCAAGAATATAGGATTTTGAGGGCCTTAAAGAACCGTTTTGGTACTACCAGTGAGATTGGTGTTTTTGAAATGGCAGAGGAGGGTTTGCTGGGGGTGACTAATCCGTCTGCAATTTTTCTAGAGTCCCTTAATACCAAGGCAGAAGGTTCCGTTGTTGTAGCTATGGTAGAGGGAACCAGGCCTATTTTAGTTGAGATACAGGCCTTGGTGACATCCGCAAATGCTGGTTTTGCAAGAAGAACTGCAGTTGGTGTGGATTTGAACCGATTAAATTTAATTATTGCAGTGCTCGAAAAAAAAATAGGTCTGCCTCTGATGAATCAAGATATTTATGTTAATGTAGTTGGGGGCCTAAAATTAGAGGGAACATCTGCCGACCTAGGTGTCGCCATGGCTATTTATTCTAGCATACGGGGAATTCCTATATCTTCCAAGGATATAATGGCAATTGGTGAGATAAGCTTAACAGGTGATTTAAGACCTGTTAGTCATACCGAGAAGATGGCCAGGGAGGCAATGAAAATGGGCTTTAACACTTGTATAGCTTCACAAAGGAGTAAATTTAAAATTCCTAATAATGAGGGGTTCAAAATTGTGGGTGTAGCCACACTAAGAGAAGCACTAAAGTTAATAGGCCCATAAAGAATATAAGTAGTAAGAGACATGATTTTAAACTACAATAAAAAGAAATGTATTTTGTATAAGCTTTATATTTGGACATATATTTCAAAAAGCTATGAAGCACCTTCAAAAGAAAGTATTCCATAGCCCTTAATAATTTACAATAAACTAAATTTACCCAGGGTTTTGAGATGATTATCATAATAATTTTGTAGCAAATTTTGCAGGTCTATATCTAGGAGATTACAAAGGGCAGCCAGATAAAACAAGTGCGCAGAAATTTCTTCTTCAACTTTTTCTTTGCAAATATCACATAAGGCACCTTTTACATGGTTTGACATATGGTTTCTTAACTCCGAATAAGATATATTGGAGGGAACTTCTTGTTTCTTTACATGATATTCTATACATCCGCAGCTAGTGGATGATTTAGCTACAGCCCTATTGACACGGGCATTGCTTTCCTGCAGCTTTGAGATTATATCTAAAACACTTCTGTGTCTAATCAAAACATTATCAACTTCTTGTTGAAACTTTTGTATGAGCAAATTTTCCATTATTCCATCTCCTTGTAAAATATCTTTGATAATCGTGTAAAGCTTGTAAACATTGAGTGTAATATACAACCATTATACTTTGAGATTGGGCGATTTGTCAATTGAGGAAGGTTGGAGGAAATTTCAATTTAAGGAATGGAAAAAATGTTAAAATGGATAAAAGAAATTAATTGACAATGAATAGGGCCTATGATACAATAATATTTTTATTGACATTTGGCCGTATGACCTGTATAATAGACTTAGTCTAAAATTGCAATTTGGGGGGGGAAAATATGTATAATATTGGTGATAAAATTTCCTATCCTGTTCACGGTGCAGGCATAATTGAAGCCATTGAAGAAAAAGAAATCTTAGGTGAATTCAGAAAGTATTATATTATGAGAATACCTCTAAACAACATGAAAGTTATGATACCTTTAGATAATGTAGAGAGTATCGGGGTACGCCCCGTTATTAGTTTACAAGAGGTTGAGCAAATTATAGCTGTGCTGGAATCTGATGTTACAAAAATGCCGCAAAATTGGAATCGTAGATATAGGGTGAATATGGACAGAATCAAAAGCGGAGATATTTACGAGGTGGCAGCAGTTGTCAGAAATTTAACCTTAAGAGATCGTGAAAAGGCACTATCAACGGGTGAGAGAAAAATACTAAACAATGCAAGACAAATTTTACTAAGCGAGATTATTTTAGCTGC
>CAZUTD010000007.1:13228-17415 GCA_964623185.1 uncultured Clostridiaceae bacterium | reverse complement strand
ATAAAAGATATCGATGCGGTGGAGGAAGCTTACGAAGCGCTAAAAGATAATAGCACCATCGGTTATGTTGTTAAGACCGTGGTTTCCGGATACGGTGGAGATATTGTCCAATTAACTGGTATAAATAATGATGGCCTTATAGCGGGGATAAGGATAGCCTCCCAAAGCGAGACTCCCGGTGTAGGTTCTAAAATTCTAGAAGATAATTTTATAAATCAGTTTGTTGGAAATTCTACAACAAAACAATTTAAGGTGGACAAGGTAGGAAATGATGAGGATATTATAGAAATAATAACCGGTGCTACTATATCAACTAAGGCAGCAACCGATGGGGTAAATGTAGCAATCAAATTATATGAGGATTTATTAAAATAATACAATGAAGGGTCTGGAGGTGGAACTATGAGCACTAAAAAAGTATTTTCTGAGGGTATGATTTTTAATAATCCAATTTTTGTACAGGTAATCGGTATGTGTCCTACGCTTGCAGTAACGGGGTCAGCTACCAATGGTTTTGGGATGGGATTAGCAACTACAGCTGTTTTAATAGCTTCCAACATGGTAATTTCCATGCTAAGGAAAGTTATACCAGATCAAATTAGGATACCTGCATTTGTCGTAGTTATTGCAACATTTGTGACAATAATTGAAATGCTTATGCATGCATATGTAACCCCGTTATACGAAGCATTAGGAATCTTCTTGCCACTGATTGTTGTTAATTGTATTATTTTGGCAAGGGCCGAATCCTTTGCCTTTAAAAATTCAATTTTTAGGTCAGCTATTGATGGATTGGGAAATGGACTTGGTTTTACACTGGCTCTAACAATCCTTGGAATCGTTAGGGAATTGTTAGGTGCGGGAACAATATTTGGAAAGGCTGTTATGTGGAGTAGTTATGAACCTATGACAATTATGTCCCAAGCTCCGGGTGGGTTCCTAATTTTAGGTTTAATACTTGCACTTTTCACAAGTCTTACAAGTAGGCAAACAAATGCTTAATTAGGGGGGATAATTCATGTCTTTACAGTCACTTTTTATTATAATAGTTAGTGGTATATTAGTAAACAACTTTGTTTTGTCACGTATTTTAGGAATATGCCCATTTTTAGGCGTATCTAAACAGGTTGAAACTGCTTTTGGCATGGGCATGGCTGTTACTTTTGTAATGACATTAGCAGGGGCAATTACCTATTTAGTACAGAAATATATTTTGGATTTACGGGGATTGGAATTTATGCAAACAGTGACATTTATTCTTGTAATAGCTGCATTAGTTCAATTTGTAGAAATGGTTATACAAAAAAGCAGTCCAACTTTGTATCAATCATTGGGCATATATTTGCCATTAATCACAACCAATTGTGCGGTATTGGGAGTGGCTATATTAAATATTAAGGAAAAGTACGATTTAATTGAAACTATTGTTAACTCGGCGGCATCGGCAGTTGGTTTTTCGCTTGCCATTGTGCTATTTGCGGCAATTCGTGAAAGATTAGAACTGTCAAATATCCCCAAATCATTTAGAGGATTTCCAATTGCACTTATTACTGCAAGTCTGATGTCGTTAGCTTTTCTTGGATTTGCTGGACTTGTATAGAGGGGTGATGAGATGAATTTACAAAGTATTATATATCCAAGTATTAGTTTAGGCGGGTTGGGTTTACTTTTTGCCATAGGACTTGGTTATGCATCCAAAAAGTTTGCTGTTGAGGTGGATCCAAAGATTACAGATATTCGAGATGCCCTACCTGGCGCAAACTGTGGTGCCTGTGGATTCCCTGGATGTGATGGATTTTCCAATGCGGTAGCGGAAGGTACAGCACCCGTAGATGGATGTCCTGTGGGTGGCCAGGAAGTTGCAAATATCATTGGGCAAATTATGGGTGTAGAAGTGACAGATATGGCCAGAATGGTTGCAAAGGTTATTTGTAATGGAGATAATGAAAAATGTAAAACAAAATTTGAATACCACGGGATAGAGGATTGCATAGCTGCATCCATGATAGGTGGAGGTGGGGACAAAACCTGTGACTATTCATGTTTGGGTTTTGGAACCTGCGTAAAGGCGTGTCAATTTGATGCTATAGAAATTACGGAAAATAGAATTGCAAAAATTAATCCCGACAAATGTACAGCCTGCGGTAAATGTATAGAAGTATGTCCAAAGCATGTCATAGATATGGTTCCTTATGGTCAGGATGTTGTTATTGCATGTAATAATAAGGAAACTGGTAAGTTAGTAAGGGCAAAATGTGATGTTGGATGCATAGGCTGTAAAATTTGTGTTAAGGCGTGTCCTTTTGAAGCGATTAATTTTGCAGATAATTTAGCCTTTATTGATTACGAGAAATGTACCCAATGTTATATATGTGTGGAAAAATGTCCGACGGGTGCTATAGAAGGTGAGCTGGAAAATAGAAAGAAAGCTTTTATAGATCAGGAAACATGTATAGGTTGTACTATATGCAAGAAAAAATGCCCTGTTGATGCTATTGAGGGTGAATTAAAAGAGAAGCATAAAGTTTTGGAGGAAAAATGTATAGGTTGCGGTATTTGCGCAGAAAAGTGTCCAAAAGATTCCATTACGATGAACTAATATAGTGACCCTAGGTTTATAAAACCTGGGGCCATTTTGTTAAGTATATTGTGGCTAGATATGATAAGCAAACAAGAAAATACCAAGTATTTTTCACTTGTAACTTAACTCCTTTAATGATAAACTTTTAAATGAATTATAGTAGAGTTTGTTTTTATTAAAGGATGTGTGATTGTAAATGAACACAAAAAAAATGGTTCATTTAGCAATGTTAGTCTCCTTTGGCTTAGTACTCCATATTATTGAGGGCTTTATTCCTAACCCTTTTATAGGTATCGCACCTGGGGCCAAATTAGGCTTGGCAAACATTGTTGGATTAATTACCCTTGTTATATATGGGTACAAATATGCAATTATAGTAAATATGCTAAGATGCTTTATTGCAGGGATTGCATCGGGTGCAATAACATCTATGGCCTACAGCATGGCGGGTGCTTTTGTAAGCACCCTCTTAATGTATTTTGTATATAAATATTTCAGTAAATATTTTAGTTTAATAGGTGTAAGTGTTTTTGGAGCTTTGGGTCATAATGTGGCACAATTAACGGTGGCCGCAATCATTATTAACAATATAAGAATTTATGTTTATTTACCAATTATGATTTTAACTAGTATTTTTACTGGAGTATTCATTGGCTTGACGGCAAACCTAGCTATACAAAAGACTAAACTACTGTTTAATAACCAAATTAACATTATTTGAACTGGTAAAGGGGGTAAACTATGCGTAAATTCCGAAATCCTTGGATACTGGTATTGCTTGTTATCACCGGTGTTGTATTGGGGGGCTTGATAGGTTCCCTATTGGGCAATACTTTACCTATATTGTCCTATGGCCCCGGATCTTTGGGTTTGAAAGATTTTACTGTAGATTTAGGTGTTCTATATATGCAATTCACATTATTATTTAATATTAATATATCTAGTCTTATAGGACTCTTGCTATCAGTATTAATATTTAATAGAATGTAGGTGGTATTTTGTTTAAACCAATAATCTTAGCTTCAAATTCTCCTAGGAGGAAACAAGTATTAGAAAATTTGGGTCTTAAATTTCAAGTGATATGCAGCGAGTTTGAAGAAGTATTAACTGAGGACATATGCCCTTATGAACTTCCGGCTTATTTTGCTATACAAAAAGCTAGGGATGTTGCCCAAAAAGTTAATTATGATTCAATTATAATTGCTGCTGACACTATTGTGATTTGCAATGAAATCTTGGGTAAACCTGCCAATGAGGAGGAAGCCTATAAAATGCTTAAGGCTATGTCTGGAAATGTCCATGAAGTAGTTACTGGAATTGGAATAATAGACAGGGTTAATAATATCGAAATTTCAGACCGTGAAATTACAAAGGTTTATTTTAAAAAAATAAGTGATGACGAAATTTATAAATACATTCAGTCCGGTGAATATATGGACAAAGCTGGGTCTTATGGAATACAGGGCAAAGCTTCGCTGTTTATAGAAAAAATTGAAGGAGATTATTTTAATGTTGTCGGCTTGCCTGTTTGTAAACTTGGGGTAATGTTGCAGGAATATTTTAACTATAGTTTGCTATAGACTATTTACTGGAGTGGATAAGATGA
>CAZUTD010000007.1:6520-13218 GCA_964623185.1 uncultured Clostridiaceae bacterium | reverse complement strand
ACCGCGTGAAAAACTCCTTAAGTATGGGGTTATGTCATTATCCAATGCAGAACTTTTAGCTATTATACTTTCTATTGGAACAAGGGAAATGTCGGCAATTGATTTGGCTAATAATATAATAAATTCTTCGGCAGAAGGTTTGCGTTCATTGACCAATACTACTATTGAGGAATTGTGCCAAATAAAGGGGGTTGGTTTAGCAAAATCTTCGCAAATTATTGCTTCCATAGAGCTTGGAAAAAGAATAGCTTTAACATCTAAGGTAGACAAGTTTAAAATTAAAAGTCCTGATGATGTTAGTTATCTAGTTATGGAAGAAATGCGTTACTTAAAAAGAGAACATTTTAACATAATTTTATTAAATACTAAAAATGAAGTTATAGCTATAGAAAATATTTCTATTGGGAGCATAAATGCATCGATTGTACATCCAAGGGAAGTATTTGTCAAGGCAATAAAGCGTACAAGCTCTTCCATCATTTTAGTTCATAACCATCCCAGTGGTGACCCACAGCCTAGTAGGGAGGATATCAGTGTAACTAAGAGATTAGTTGAAGTAGGAAAACTTATTGGGATTGAGGTTTTAGATCATGTCATTATAGGAGATAATGTATATATCAGCTTAAAAGAAAAGAATATCATGTAAATATACATTCAGGAAGGAGCAATACAGATGGGAATATTTTCCAAAGATATGGGTGTTGATTTGGGAACAGCAAATACATTAGTTTATGTGAAAGGTAAGGGTGTTGTTTTAAGGGAACCTTCGGTAGTGGCTATCGAAAATGACACAAAGACAGTTCTGGCTGTTGGGGAAGAGGCTAAAAGAATGATAGGCAGAACTCCTGGTAATATAGTGGCTATTAGGCCAATGAAGGATGGTGTAATTGCAGATTTTGATATTACTCAAAGTATGCTAAAATACTTTATAAGAAAAATATATTCTAGAAGAACCCTTATTTCCCCTAGGGTAGTGGTATGTGTACCTTCGGGTGTAACGGAAGTTGAAAAGCGTGCGGTTGAAGATGCTACGCGGCAAGCGGGTGCTAGGGAGGCCTATTTAATTGAGGAGCCTATGGCTGCAGCATTTGGTGCCGGCTTACCTGTAGAGGAACCAGCTGGTAGCATGGTGGTTGATGTTGGTGGTGGCACTACTGAGGTTGCAATTATTTCACTAGGTGGTATAGTCACTGCTAAATCTATTAGGGTGGGTGGAGATGAATTAGACGAGGCAATTGTTCAATATATAAAACGGCAATATAACCTGATGATAGGTGAAAGAACCGCAGAGGATGCAAAACTCACAATTGGGGCTGCCTATCCTAAAGAAACAGAGGAAAAGATTTTAGTTCGTGGTAGGGACCTTGTATCGGGATTACCGAAGACTCTGGAAATAAGCTCAGGTGAAATATTAAATGCTTTAAGGGAGCCAGTTAGTCAAATAGTTGATGCAATTAAATTCACCCTGGAAAAAACGCCTCCTGAACTAGCCGCTGATATTATGGAGATGGGTATAATGTTGACTGGTGGTGGAGCATTATTAGAGGGATTGGATCAACTAATAAGGACAGAGACTGGTATGCCTGTTCAAATTGCAGAAGATCCATTAGATTGTGTTGCATTAGGTACAGGTAAAATGATAGAGGATATTGATAGTATAAAGGCAGCGACGAGAAGAAGAATAAAGTAAAGATGGTGGGGATATGGGGAGAAAGACCGTTAAGGATAAACTGGCAATGATAGTAACTGTCATTGCTATTATCCTAATTATAATTATTGGGTTCACTTCCAAACAAAGAGAGAGGGTTACAGTAGTAGAAAAATGGTTGGGTAATATATTGAGCCCTGCCCAGAGGGTTCTAAATATTAGCACGATTACTATTGAAGAAAAGGTCTCTTCAATTTTTAGGTTTAATAGACTTTTGCAGGAAAATCAAGAATTGCAAAATGAGGTTAATATTTTAACGAAACAATTAATAGAAGCCAAACTAACTCGGGATGAACTAGAAGAGTTACGAGGTTTAAGGTTTGCCATGAATTATCTGGAAGAGCCTGATTATTATCAACCAATTGCTGCTAATGTAGTAGCCAAATCTCCAAGTAATTGGTTTGATATTTTCAATATTGATGTGGGGGAAAACAAAGGAATAACGAAAGATAGCATTGTGTTATCTTCCAATGGATTAATAGGTCGGGTTTATGAAGTGGGTGGAAATTGGTCTAAGGTAATTTCAATTGTTGATAATAACAGTTCCGTTAGTTTCCAGGTCTTAAGAAATAAAAATTATCAGGGTATAGTTTCAGGTAGTATTGCAAATGAATTATCAGGCTATTTGTTTGACCCCATGGCTGAGATTGTGGTTGGAGACAAACTAATAACTTCGGGAATGGGTATATATCCTCAAGGTATAATGATTGGGGAAGTCCTTGAGGTATCGAAAACGGAGGATCAACTTCTAAAAACAATTACAGTAGAGCCCTCTGTTAATTTTAGAAGGATGAACAAGGTACTGGTTATAAATCCAAATATAAACAGGGAATAAAAGGGGCTTTATTACAGTGAGAAAATTAAAAGTTAGTATAATAATAGTAATAAATTTAATTTTACAATCTACTCTGCTACAATTTTTCAACATAAATAATATTATACCAAATACTAGTCTTATCTTAGTCATATGTCTTGCAATTAATGGAGATAGGAAAAAGGGGCCCTTAATTGGCTTTGTTATAGGTAGTTTGCAGGACATTCTCTTTGGGGAAATTATCGGTTTAAATACACTTATTTACCTATTAATTGGATATTTAATCTCAATAGTAAACAAAAGTATTTTTAAGGAAAACTTTGTTATTCCTATTGTTTTTACTGTTTGCGGAACTCTGATGTATTATATTATGGGTACATTTTTTATATATTTTTTTGGTTTTAATACGGACCTATTAACTATTTATAAGGATATGTTGATTATTGAGATTATATATAATGTTATAATAGCTATTTTTATTTATAAATATATTTATAAAATATACAGGCCAGTAAAAAATAAGTATTAAAATGGGGATAGGTAGCGATGTTTAAAAAGTTAAAGGATAGATACAATGTAATTATATTAATTTTTTCGATTGTATTTCTTATTATACAATTTAGGTTGGCAACCATCATGGTTGTAAGAGGTGAGGAATACAGGCAAGAGGCGGAAAACAGGATTTTTAAGACCATTCCCTTGCCCGCTGCTAGAGGCGAAATTAGAGATAGGTATGGGAGGCTATTAGCGGGAAATCGACCAAGCTTTACCATTCAAATGATGAAAAATGAAGTTGTAGATGAAAAAATTAATGAAATTGCTTTAACTTTGATTAATATATTAGAAAAAAACTCTGATAAATATAACGATGAATTTCCTATTGTTTTTACAGACACGGGTGATTATGTTTATACCCATGATCTAGAGATTCGGGATTGGAAAGAGAAACATGATCTTGCAAATACAAATACTGCAAAAGAAGCTTTTGAGGAATTATGCAGGATGTATGATATTAAGGGTGTTGACTCATTTGAAATACAGCAACAGCTTATTCAGATTCCTAATTTGAATGTTCCAATTTCTATCAAAACTTGGAAGTTTATAGATGAAATGAAAAAAGAGCAATGGTTACAAAGTTATGGCATCACAGATATGAATACAGGCGCGGGCGAGGCATTTCAAATTGTACGGAATGATATATACAAGATACCAGAGTCGTATACTGATAATGAAGCCAGGAAGATTATGGTTGTCAGGGAACAGCTAAGAAAACAGGGTTATTTACAATACCAACCTGTGAGAATAGCACAGGACATTTCTAATCAGTCGGTAACCGAAATTGAAGAAAATATTTTAAGTTTGCCAAGTGTAAATATTGCTGTTGAACCAGTTAGATATTATCCTGAAGGTTCAATCGGGGCCCATGTTCTTGGATATCTAGGAAAAATATCACAACAAGGGGAAATCGATAAATATATTAAAGAATTAGATTATTTACCTAGTGATATTATTGGCAAGACAGGAATAGAGCATAGTTTTGAAGAAACACTCAAGGGCATAGATGGCTATCAAAAAGTAATTGTAGATTCATATGGAAGGCTTAGAAATGTTTTGGAAAGAAATGACCCAATTATGGGGGATACAGTTTACTTGACCCTTGATATGAATTTACAGAAATCAACAGAAAAAGTATTGGAGGAAGTTTTATTAACCTTGCAGTCTGGTGGAACTTATGAAAGCAATTGGGGAAGTAATAGATTAATAGGACCATCAGGACCATTAAAAAATGCCACTTCGGGTTCAGTTGTAGTAACTGATGTAAAAACTGGAGAGGTGCTTGCCTTGGCTAATTATCCTTCTTATGATCCAAACCTTTTTGCCACGGGTATCAGCTCCAAGGATTGGGCCGATCTTATGCCGGAAAATGAACGGGATCCGTTAGCACCTAGACCCCTTTTAAACACAGCTATTAGCACAGCGATTCAACCTGGTTCGATTTTTAAGATGGTGGTGGGTTTAGCCGGGATAGAACAGGGTTTGAGCCCAGATTACAGGATATTAGATAAAGGTTATATTCAGGTTGGTGCCCATAGGTTTGGAAACTGGTTATGGAATCAAAGCAGACGAACTATGGGCTATCAGGGTTTGCATAAGGCTATAGCTGATTCCAATAACTTTTATTTTTATTCGGTTGCAAATGGCTACGATTATGGTGCCAATAGATATTTGCCTATTAAGATGAATATGGACATTTTAACAGAATATACGAGAAAATTTGGTTTAAATGATAAGACTGGGATAGAAATTGAAATACCAACTGAGAGATTTGGTGGGGTGCCAAGTATAGAAAACAAGACGAGAACTGTCAAGGCAATGCTGAGAAACCATTTAAGAAGACAGATGAAGGTAACAGATTTGGATAGTGCGGTTATTAGCCCAAGTCCCGAATTGTTGCTAGAAATTATAGATGGAATTATAAGTTGGGCTGATGAAAACCCAACAAGAACAATCATTTATAATAGGATGGTAGATTTAGGAATAAAGGAGGATAAAGCCTCTGTCTATACTGACATTGCAAAATATAGTTATTTTAACCAGGCAAAATGGAGTGTAGCGGATACAATGAATTTTTCCATTGGGCAAGGCGAACATGCTTATACGCCTTTACAAATAGCAAATTATGCTGCAAGTTTAGCTAATGGGGGTTTTAGGTATAATTTGAGTTTAATTAAAAAAACGCAAAGTTATGATGGTGAAGATATCAAAGAATACCCGCCTGAATTGCTTGGACGAATTGATTTAAAGGACTATAAAAATTTAGATGAAATTACCTATGGCATGCACTTAGCAACCGTCGAAGGTGGTGCAAATAGTTACTTTAATAGATTGCCTATAAAAGTGGCAGGTAAGACTGGAACAGCGCAAAGGGAGGGGAAAATCCCCCCAATTAATGAGTTAGAGTATTTAAAAAGGCATTTAGGTGGATTTGGTGTATCAAAGGCCAGGGTCGAAGCCCTGATGGATGAGTTAAGGTTAGCAAATAAAGACAATTCTGCTTATCAAGATGAGGCATATTTAATGAAAGAGGCCATAAGGAGACTAAATCCAAGGGCTAATTTGGATCAATTTAAGGAGGACTATGAGAGCTACGCATGGTTTACAGGTTTTGCACCATACGAAGATCCGCAAATAGCTATATCAGTTCTGATTTTCCAAGGTGGTTCGGGGGGGCGTGCTGCACCTATATTTAGAGAAATCGTGGCAGAATATATGGGATTAAATACTGTAAATAGGGACCACGGTTTTATTGGTGAGACTAGATTAGCTAGATAATCCTGAATAGCCATTTGCTGTGTATAATTTTGCAGGTAATTATTGGAGATGGGCTATGAAGGCTGTTACAATCTATTATTTTTTAACTTTAAAGAGGATTTATGGTATGCATGGAGAAACAATAACTTATATGGAATATAAATTTAAATCTGTATAGATAAATTAATTCATTAGTGGGAGGTATTATACCATGACTGAAGAAAATGCAATTGAGTTTAAGGGGACAAGGCATGGTCTAATGATATATATTAAGCCGGACTACGATTTTTATACCGTAAAGGAACATTTGATAAGAAAGATGGAAAAAACACAATCTTTTTTTAGGGGAGCTAATATATTTGAAATAAAAGGTGATATGTTATCCTGTGAACAAAAAATAGAATTGGAAAATATAATGGCCACAAGATATGAAATGTATGTTACAAAACCTGCATGTTCTAGTGACAAAAAAGAAATATTTGATGGAATTATTGAGGGAAAGGCAAAATTTATAAGGGGTACGATTAGATCGGGCCAAAAAGTTGACTACGGTGGTAATGTGGTTATTCTAGGCGATGTAAATCCCGGGGCACAGGTTACTGCTATGGGAAACATTATAGTGATGGGAAGTTTAAGGGGTATTGCCCATGCCGGGTCAAATGGTAATAGTGAAGCATGTGTAGCGGCACTATACTTGGATCCTACACAGTTAAGAATTGCGGATGTAATTGCCAGGGCTCCGGATGGGAATTATGAAAAACCCAAAAGCCCGGAATTAGCACGAATTAAGGAAAATATGGTTTATATTGAACCTTATTTAAATAAAAAACAAAGTAATGAATAGGGGGGTTAGGGATAACATGG